>JBBQML010000216.1:0-7320 GCA_038328885.1 Verrucomicrobiota bacterium
GGTGATTTCGAGGATAGTGCCGGCGCGGGCGCCGCGCGCCTGCGGTCCCCAGGTCGATCGCACCGGATCCGAGGCGGGGAAGGTGAAGTTCACGTTCTTGCTCCGGGTCAGGCGGGTTTCCACCTGGACGTTGCCGAATGCTCCCGGCCAGCGGGCGCGCCAGCGGGCGGTTCCGGCGCCGACCGGCCGGGCCGCGCCGGACGCCGCCACGGCGCTGTCGTCGCCGGCGACGACCCTCGAGACGTAGAGACGTTTGCCGCCGTTGAGGAAGTAGGCGCGGGCGGCGTGGGCCAGGTAATTCACGCGCACCTCGGCGCCGAGCGCCTCGAGTCCTCCGTAGACCCGCTCGAATTCGGTGAAGCTGCTGATGAGGCGCGGAGTGGTGGTGGTCGGGCCGCCGGGGTACTGCACCGGACCGTAGCGCGCCATTCCGGCGAATCCGGTCGTGCTGGTGGGGACCCCTTCGATGGACTTCGAGCGGAAGCTGACTTCCTCCACGTAGACTCCGGGGGCTAGGTATTCGGGCATATGCGTTTCCTTTCCTTGGGGTTGGCGGTCGAAACTAGGGTTTGGGGCCTTCGATTGGGATTCAGACGGGTACGAACACCGCCGCGGGGCTTTCGACGCGGCCAAGGCGGAGATCGACGGCCCGGGTGGTGGTCGCGGTGTACCCGGCCGGAAGGGCCTTTCCGGTCGATACATCATCGGTTTCCGGATCGGCGGGATCCAACGCTGACGCGAGTTCCTCGGGCAGGTCCCAGAGCGGATCGGTCGCCGGCCGGCTGGCCGGGCTCGGGACCGGCGCCGCCGCGGGCGCGGAAACGGTTACTCTCACAGTGAGAGGGTCGCTGAGATCCCCGATCGCTCCGGCTGCCGCCGAGACAAACAAAAGGAATTCCCCGCGGTCATCGCCGTGGGCCCGACCCACCACCATCCCGTTCCCGGGACGGGTGGCGACCACGCGCGCCCAGCGAACCGGAATCCCGCCTCGTTCCACCCTGCCCCGCAGCCCGGTCATGCCGGCGGCGAGGTCGTACGCGGCGCCGGGATAAAGGAACGGGCGACGGACGCGCAGCCGGTGGGACCCGGCCTCCGCGTCGGCCACCGTCAGGATCGGGAAACTGATCCGGCGCGGCACATAACGCCGGGGTCCGCTCCGGATCTGGTTGACGAGATTGCGATCGCCCCGCCCGCGCGGAACCCGGGGAACGAACTCCCGGAGATCGTCGAAGAAGCGAAGCCGGACCCGATCCGCCAGGCCGGGCAGGTAAAGAAGCGCGTGCAGGCAGGAATCGTGGCGGGCCACGGCCGGCCGGGCCAACCCGTCCATCTCCTCGTCGAACGCGATCCGGATCGGATGAGCGATCCGGGTGCCCCGCTCCGCATCAATTGGCTCCAGCCCCAACGCCAGGCGGCCGACCGCCTCGTCGAAGCGTGTTTCCAGGAATTGGTTCACGTCAGGGAAGAGCGCTGGGAGTGAATCCAGTGACCGCGGTGGTGACCGGCCGGTCGGGCTGGGCCGTGCGGGCGTCGAGGCGGACGATTCGCGCGAGGTAGGGCACGCTGAGACGATAGTCGGTGGGGAGCGAATCGAACGTGCGCATGACCGCCTCGGTGGAGAGTTCCTCCATCACCAGCTGGATCGTTTCGTTCCCCGCCCACTGCGCCGACGGATCCAGCAGCGGACCGCTCATGATCGGGGTGCCTTCCAGCGCTTCCATCGCCTTGCCCAGAACGCGCAGTTCGTGTTCCGCATTTTCCGCCCATGGGGTGATCAAGAAGTGTAGGTCGAGCGGCAGCCGCGGGCGGCCGTCTTGTGCCGCCACCGCCGACCATGCCGCCCGCATCATCTTATTGAAGTCCACCCGGTAGACGTAGATAGAGAGCGCCGGCGAACCGATCGCGGTTCGGAGGTTAGCCGCCTCCAGATCAGCCGTTCGGATCAGGACCGCCTTGGTACGCTTGCTCGGCACCGGTTCATCTTCCTCAAAGCGGAGATTGAGCAGTCTCTCGATGCTCTTCCCAACTGCCGCAATGGCCACAAAGTCCGCCATGATTGCGATTCGAGGTCGTGAACTGCTCTGGCGTGGTTAGACGGACCCCGCCATCTCACCCTGTCCTTCGGGAACCGCTGCCGCCACCGGGCCGCTCCGGTCTCGTGCCACGGAAAAAGGCATCCAAACCGCCCCCAATTCACGGCGTAGCAAGCGCCCGTGCGAATGCGCCAGTCGAGGTTCCTTGTCATACCGATACAGACGGATTCCCACTGCCGTCCGGCTGATCCTGTAACCATTTCGGCGACCGTCGGTAGTGTCGGTGCCCATCGGCCGCCGTCCGGATCGTGAGCCAGTCGTTATCCGCCAGCGGGTCGACACCGTCCTGTGATGCTGCTCGGCCACGCCCGTTCTGCGGAGCGCCGCCTCAAGCCGCCGAGCGACCAGCGAATCACCAACCGCCCATACCATCAAAACGAGTACTTCGTTCATACGTCAGCCGGCATCAGAACAGCCCTGTCATGGGGGGCGAGGTTTCCGTAGTCGACGGATGAACGCATTTTTCTGCGTAATGTCAGCCATTACTACCTGTGATACAGGCCTGATTGAAGAGTTGGTAGGGGGAAAAGCAAGCGGAAAGAAGCATTCCCACCGCTTTTCGCCGAGCTGATTCAAGAAAGGACAGGCTCGGTCGCGCACCGGCTCCGGGCGCGGGAGGTCGGCGAGGAAGAAGGGCAGGCTGACGCACTACCATCCGATCACGGCGGATGATGGCCGATGGAACATGCTGGTTATCAGATGGATGGAAGCCAAACCCGGTGTGAGCGATGCGAGCGCCGCTTTTCGATTTTCTGAAGCACGCGTCGTGCCATTCTGGGTGGATAGCGCGAGGAAAAGCAGTTTTCGCTCAAATAGTTGGCTGGGTCCATCCAGAGCAATTCCGGCGCCGCGTCGATCGCAATTGTGGAAACGACAAGGTTAGAAATGCTTCTTGTTAGGAGCAGTTTCTCGCCATGGCATTTGCTCCAGTCCGCCGCGTAGCGTTTCGAGACCCGGAGGACGGCAAGGTTTTGGTCTTCCTCACGAATAGCTTTGTTCTCCCGGCCGCGACCACTCACTTCGAGGGATACACTGGCGGCTGCCAGTCATTGGGCAGCTTGCCCTGCGGCTTCACGCCGAGGGAACCAGCGGGGATGGGATGATCCTCGGCCTTCAATGGCGGGAGGCTGTCGGGGAGATGCTGGATCTTGAAATCCTTGAACTGGATCTTCATCGCGGGACCGACATGCACCTGCACTCCGAGCACGCCCTCGAGTGCGCGGCCTTTTTCATCGAGGTCGATGAGGTCGGCGGTCGGGTGGCCGTCGATCCAGTGCTGGTGGTGGTTGCTGCGCGCGAGGACGCGATACTCGTGCCATTGGTCCGGCGCGAACTCCTTCACCGGGATTTTCCGCACGATCCACGGCTGGCCATCGCGCGCCACGATGACCTCTTCGCCCGTGTGCGAGAGAATGCGGCGGCCGCGCTCCTCGTAGAGCATGCCGTTGTAATTCGTGTTGTTCGCCACGATGTCGCACTGGTAGCCGCTGACGATGTCGAGGCCGATCTCGGGCCGCATCAAGCCGCGATACTGGAGGCCGCTGTTGCCCCCGGTGGTGACTTTGACTTTCACGCGCAGGTCGAAGTTGCGGATCGTGGAACCAGTCCACGTGAGGAAACGGTTGGTCTTCAGAGCGCCATCGGTCCTGCCGGTGATCGCGCCGTCCTCGACCGACCAGAACTGCGCGTCGCCGTCCCAGCCGTTGAGGTTGCGTCCGTTGAACAGGTTCACCCAGCCATTGGCTCCGGGCTCTGCCGTTACTGCGGCGGAGGCGACGGGATGCGGCTCGGTGGACGCCTGGAAACCGCCTTTGAGCGGCGCGAGCGGGCCTCCATATTGCGTGACGACCTGCCGAGTGCGCGCGCGCATCGCCTGGAGCGTGTCCGCGTGCGCGGGATCGGCGGCCAGGTTCTTCAACTCGTCGGGGTCGCTCTTCAGGTCGTGGAGGAATTCGAAATCGTGGTCGAAGTAGCGCGCGTATTTGAAGCGCTCCGTGCGCACACCCTCGAAGGCGGGAATGCGGCTCCGCACCGCGAAGTGCTCGTGAAACGTCTCCGTGCGCCAGTCGGCGGGCTTCGCGCCGGAGACGACGGGCTTCAGGCTGCGGCCCTGGTAGTTCTCCGGCACCGGCACGCCCGCCCAGTCGAGTAAGGTGACGGGCAGATCGAGATTGAGCGCCAAGGCGTCGGTGACTTTGCCCTGCTGCGCCTTCGCCACGCGCGGGTCAGAGATGATGAGCGGCACCCGAAGCGACTCCTCGAAGTGCGACCACTTGCCCGCCAGGCCGCGATTGCCCATGTGGTAGCCGTTGTCGGCGGTGTAGACGATGATCGTGTTGCCGGCGAGGCCCGCTTCTTCGAGCGCCTTGATGAAACGTCCGATGGCGTTGTCAACGCCGGTGACCTGGCGCAGGTAGGCGCGCATGTTGGTGTCGTATTTCTCCTTCGTGTTCCAACGCCAGAAATAGCGTTCGCGCGTGATGGTGGTCTGGAAAAAATCCGGCAGCGCCTCGAAGATCGCCGGGTTGTTCAGCTTCGGCGCATCCACTTCCACATCCTCATACAGTCCGTCGGCGGACTGCGGCCAGGCGAAGTGAGCGCCGGGGCGGCGGTCCCCATCCTCGGCGTGGCAGGCGTTGAACCACAGGTTCAACGCGAAGGGCGTGTCCTTGGGCTGCTGCTTCACGAACTCGATGCCGCGGTCCACGACGAGATCGGTTTCGTGGCGCAGCGAACCGTCCGGCATCTTTTTGAGGTAGGGGTTGCGGAAAATATCCTCGAACGCATCGAAGTGGTCCTGCGGTTTGTTTCCCGCCGGCAGCTTCGTGTGCCATTTGCCGTAGTGCCCGGTGCGGTAGCCGTTCGCGCGCAGGAGGTCGGTGTAAAACGTCTTCGCACTTTGCGGGCTGGGCTGGTCCGGTTGGTCCGGCGTCCCATAGCTGCGCCCCGTCAGGCCGGTGAGGATGGTCGTGCGGCTGACCCAGCAGATGGGCTGGCTGACAAACGCGTTTTGAAACCGCACTCCGCGTGAGGCGAGCGAGTCAAGGTTCGGCGTTTGCGCGATGGGATGCCCGTAACAGCCGAGCGAGCTGGAGGTCTGGTCGTCAGCGAAGAAGAAGACGATGTTGGGCCTCGTCGCCGCGCCGAGGGAGGACAGCGTGAGCGTGAGTGTGGCCAGCAGGACAGCGGGGAGCTTCATGGTGTGATGGGTTGCTTCTCGAAGTCGGTTGGACTCACCCAGCCGGCGTTGACTCTTTCGCCGCGGATGAATTTCTCGTAGAACCCGTCGCCAGTGGTGGGCTTGTAGTCATCGAAGAGGTGACCGCGACCGGACATGCGCGGGTCGTTCTGCGCCTCGAGCATGGTTTCCATGCGGTGCAGCAGCGCCACCAGACGCCCGGCCAGCGCGGGATCGGCGGCGAGGTTGTGCACGCAGTCGCTGTCGGTTCGCAGGTTGTAGAGCTCCTCGCCGGGGCGCATTCCGAAATTGAGCTTCCAGAAGCGTTCCGTGCGCTTCTCCCGTCCCAGTTCGAGAATGTGCGTCTTGGTCGGGCTGCCGTCGGTGTCGAGATAGCCCGTCTCGGGATTGCCGGCGGGCCAGCGGGCTGGCTCGTGGTTTTTCAGATAGAGATAGTCGGCGGTGACAATGCCGCGGATGGGATAACCCCAGTTGTGCGGGCGGCCCACGTCGGTGCGTTCCTTGCCGATGAGCACATGGTCGCGCTCCACCACGATGTGGCCGGCTGCGGCGCTTTCCAGAATGGGCCGCCAGCTACTGCCGGTGAGCGGCATCATGCCGCTGTCCTTCCACGCAATGCCGGCGTAGTCGAGGAGCGTGGCGGCGATGTCGGTGAAGTCCACGAAGTCCTCGATCACTCGTCCGGGATTCTTCATCCCGCGGGGCCAGCGGACGGCGAGCGGAATGTGGTTCGAGTCGTGATAGGCGTAGC
Organism: Verrucomicrobiota bacterium; assembly: GCA_038328885.1. Lineage (GTDB taxonomy): Bacteria > Verrucomicrobiota > Verrucomicrobiia > Limisphaerales > CAIMTB01 > CAIMTB01. The sequence continues at coordinate 6,044 of JBBQML010000216.1, forward strand.
CTTTCACGCGCGGGAACGGCATGCCGTGGTCACTGGTCACGATGATGAGTGTGCTTTCGAGGAGACCGCGCTTTTCCAGTTCGGCAAGCATGAGGCCGAGATGCGAATCGGTGTGCTCGACCTCGAAGGCGTAATCGAGCATGTCGTGACGCACGGTCTCGTGGTCGGGCCAGTAGGCGGGCACGCGGTCGATGTCCGACAGTTTCTTGCCGCCCTTGTTGACTCCGGACTGGAATTCATACGCGCGATGCGGCTCGGTGGAGCCATACCAGAAGCACCACGGCGCATCCTTCGGCGCTGCGTCGAGGAAGTCCTTGAAGTTGGCGGCGTAGTCGGTGTTGCCCATCGCGTTGGCGGGCGGTGCGGACTTGCGCTGGTCGAAGCGTTTGCCGGTGATGAGGCGCGGCTTGCCGCTTGCATCGTTGGCGATGCCCGGCCCCCAGCCCTTGCCGGTGATGCCCATGTGCCAGCCCTTCTCCGTCAGCACCTCGGGCCAGCTCTTGAGTTTCGGGGGAAACAACGCCATGTGGTTGCCCGCCTCCTCGTTCTGCCAGAGGTGCCGCCCGGTCAGGACGATCGCGCGCGACGGGGCGCACTTGGCCATCGGCGTGTAGGCGTTTCGAAACAGCAACCCCTCGCGGGCGACGCGGTCGAAGGCGGGCGTCTTCACCCAGCGCGTGCCGTAGGCGCCCGCATGCAGCCCCCAGTCGTCGGCAATGGCGAACAGGATGTTGGGCTTCGCGGCGCCGTGCGCGGCGTGGAGCAGACAGGACGTGGCGATGAGAAGGAGGGTGTGGCGGAGGTTCATGACACTCGGATCAATCGAGAAGAGTCAGCGTCACCCGGCGCACCTCCATCACGGACTTCCCGGGAATCTCCAGCGCGTGCAACGTAAGTGGGCCCTGGCCCGCAGCGAGCCGCATTTCGCCGAGCTTCAGCGTGCGAAACTCTTTCATCCGGGATTCGCCGTCAGGGCGCGGGAGCGTGTCCTGATTGGTGTAAAGCGGAGGATCCCAGCCCGGCGCGACCTCGCCGCTGAGGCGCGTGTCGTTAAACGCCAACTCCACCGTCGCCCCGGCGTCGGGCACGGGACAGGTATACTCGATCGTCACGTCATAGCGGCCGGCGGTGTGGACATCGAGCAGCCACACCATGCTGCCGTCCTTGCTCGTCCAGTTCACAAAGTAGGAGCAGTTGGGAGCGCCACTGCTGCGCTCCACACCGCCGCGCGGCTCGCCATCCCGCGCCGGCAGCATGGTGATGGGGAACTCGCGGTA
>JBBQML010000217.1:0-7306 GCA_038328885.1 Verrucomicrobiota bacterium
CGGCCAGATCGACCGCCTTCCGGCCGCGGGCACCCCTCAGGGCCTGGAAAACCCGGGTCTGCTCCATCAACCGCAACGCCAGGGTGGCATTCAGCGGGGGGATGCCGAGGGCCCGGTCCCGGAAGACCTCCACCAACTGGCCTCCGGTGCCGAAGAGCAGCACCGGGCCGAACTGCAAATCGACCGTGCTGCCCAGGATCACCTCGCAGCCGTTGTGCACCACCATCGGCTGCACCGTGACGCCGAGGAAGTCATCCCGATGGGCCCGTTCGGCCACGTGGGTCTCGATGACGCGCCACGCCTCGCGCACGGCGATCGGGTTGCGCAGGTTCAATTGTACCCCGCCAACCTCGGTCTTGTGGGTGAGCGTGTGCGAATAGAGCTTCAAGACCACCGGGTAGCCGAGCTTGTTGGCGATCCGGACCGCCTCGCTCTCGCTCAGGGCGACCTGGGTCGGCGAAACCGGGATGTCGTAGCTCGCGAGCAGTTCCTTGGACTCCACCTCCGTCAGGAGCGTGCGATCCGCCGCCCGGACCCGCTTGAGGATCTCCGCGGTGCGCGCGCGGCTGAGGTCGCGGCCCGGCAGGTCCGCCACCTGGGCCGGGGTCTCATAGAGGGCGCGCAACTGGTAGCTATGCCGCCACATGTGGCAGAAGGAGGCCGCCGCCGCGTCGGGATAGTCGGTGGTGGGCAGACCGGCCTCGTTGAGAATCCGCCGCGCCTCCTCCACCGCCGTCCCTCCCATCCAGCTCGCTAGCACCGGCTTGTGGGGAGGGAGTTTCACCGCCTTCAGGGCCTCGGCCGTGCCGCGGGCGTCGGTCATCGCCTGCGGCGTGAGCACGACCAGCAGGCCGTCGTTCCCCGGGTCCGCCGCCACGATCTCCACCACTTTGGCGTACACCGCCGGGCTGGCGTCTCCGAGGATGTCCACCGGGTTGTCGTGGCTCCAATGCGCGGGCAGCACCTGCTCGAGCGCCGCGAAGGTCTCCGGCGAAAGCCCGGCGATCTCCCCGCCGCGCTGGACCAGCATGTCGGTCGCCAGCGCCCCCGGTCCGCCGGCGTTGGTGATGATGGCCAGACGCGGCCCCATCGGCCTGGGCTGCTTGCCCAGCGCCTCCGCCATGTCGAACAACTCGCCGATGGTGTCCACCCGCAACACCCCAACCCGGCGGAACGCCGCATCCAGAACGTCATCGCTCCCCGCCATCGAGCCGGTGTGCGAACTGGCAGCCCGGGCGGCGGCCCTGCTCCGCCCCACTTTGATCACGATGACGGGCTTGCTCAGGGCCACCTCACGCGCCGCGGACAGGAAGCTCCGCGCGTCCCCCACGGTCTCCATGTAGAGCACGATGCTGCGCGTGTGCGGGTCGTCCCCGAAGTGGTAGATCAAGTCACCCCAACCCACGTCAAGCATCGAGCCGGCCGACACGAATCCGCTGAAGCCCACGTTCTCCCGATGGCTCCAGTCGAGCACGGAGGCGCAGAGCGCGCCGCTCTGGCTGAGAAAGGCCACGTTCCCCGGTCGGGCCATGGTGGCGGCGAGGGTGGCGTTGAGCTTGAGGGGGGGCACCATGACCCCGACCGAATTCGGTCCGAGAATCCGCATCCGCGCCTCGCGCGCCACGGCGAGGATCTCGCGCTCGAGATCGGCCCCCGCAGGCCCAGTCTCCTTGAAACCCGCCGAGAGGATGATCGCCGCCGAAACGCCGGCTGCGGCACACCCCCGCACCACACCGGGCACGGTGGCCGCGGGCGTCACGATCACCGCCAGGTCAGGCTTCTCGCCCACCGCCTCCAGCGTGGGATAGCACCGCCGGCCAAGGACGCTCGGCCGGTTCGGGTTGACCGGAAAGACGAGCCCGGCGAACGACGCAAGATTCTGCAGGACCGCGCGGCCCACGCTGCCCGGACGTTCGGTTGCCCCAATCACCGCGATGCTCCGCGGGGCGAAGAGGGGATCGATCGTTCCCAGGCTGCCGACCCGCGGTTGGGACACCGGGGACACGCCCCCAAGGCCGGCGGCAGGTGGGTTCAGCGCCGGGTCCGGGGACACCCCTCCAGCAGCCACCGCCTGGAGTCGTCGACGTCTCATGAGCGTCTGCGACCCTCCATCCGGCGGCGTGGCGCGCCGCCGAAGCGTGGTTCAGTGCCAGGGAAAGACATGCCTTTAAACTGCCGGTTGGCCGGCCTGCACCGGTGCGACCCCTCGCTCCGGGCCCGGGGGTCATCATCCAGCCCCCGTCCGTTTCAAGAAGCCGGACTGATCCTCTCCCACCGCGCAACGACTGAGCTTTACCGGAGTTGGCAGAACCTAACCGTTTCTTGCCCTGTCCATGAGGGGGAGCTTTGGGGCCGCGAGGGGCGCAACGGGCCCGGAATCGCCCCTCCCGGGGAGAGAAGGTGGCGGCGGGGGCAGGGCAAGGCCCCCGCCGCCGGAATCGCGACCCCGGGCTGGAGACTGCAGAGAACCCGAGGTCGCGGAAGAGGTCGCTCCCGTCGCGGACGCATCGACCCACCCGCGGACGGTGCGGGGTGGCTCGGTCAGACGAACTTCGACCAGTCGACGCCCCGCATGTCCCCGTCCTTGCTGAACTTGATGTGCATGCCGAACGCAGCGGCCAGGGTCTGCGGGGTGTGCGTGTTCCCGGCCATGGCGACATAGCGGCGCAGTTGGTCCCGGTACTCGGGGTGGGCGCAGTTGTCGATCAGGACCCGGGCGCGTTCCGCCGGGGACTTGCCCCGCAGGTCGGCGACGCCCTGGTCGGTGACGATGACGGAGACTGAGTGTTCGCTGCTGTCGAGGTGGCTCACCAGCGGGACGATGGTGCTGATGCTGCCGCCCTTGGCCATCGACGGGCAGGTGAAGATCGAGAGGAACGCATTGCGGGCGAAGTCCGCCGAGCCGCCGATCCCGTTCATCATGCTCCGGCCGAGGATGTGGGTGCTGTTGACGTTGCCGCTGAGGTCGACCTCGATGGCGGTGTTGACCGAGATGATGCCGAGGCGGCGCACGAGTTCGGGATTGTTCGTGATCTCCTGCGGCCGCAGCACCAGACGCGTGCGGAAGAAGTTCCAGTCGGCGTAGATTCCCTCGAGCGTCCTGGGCGGCACTGTCAACGAACAACCGCTGGCGAAGGTCACCCGACCCTTCCGCATCAGCCCGATGACGGAATCCTGGATGACCTCGGTGAACATCTGGAACGACGGGATCTCGGGGTGGTCCGCCATCGCCTCCAAAACCGCGTTGGCGGTGTCGCCGACGCCGGACTGGACGGGCAGGAAGCCCCGCGGGACCAATCCGCGATGAATCTCGGCGGCCAGAAAATCCGCCACGTTGCGGCCGATTTTCGCCGTGACCTCGCTGGCGTCGGCGAACCCCTTGGTCTCATCCGGCTCGTTGGTTTCGACCACGCCGAGAATCTTCGCCGGGTCGACCTGGATGACCGGCTGCCCCACCCGGTCGCAGGGCTTGAACAGCGGAATGTCGCTGCGCTGCGGCGGGTCCTGCGGCTCGTAGATGTCGTGGACGCCCCGGAGGAACGAAGGGTGATAGCGGTTCAACTCGACGATGATCTTGTCGGCGACGCGGCTGAAGGTCGGCGCCGCCCCGACCGAGGAGGTGAGGACGATCTCGCCGTACTTGGTGACGTCGCAGGCCTCGATCACCGCGCAATGCACCGGGCCGAGGAATCCATAGCGGACATCCTGGGGGAGCCGGGACAAGTGCATGTCGAAGAACTGCGTCTCACCGGAGTTGATGCTGCGACGCAGATCGGGGTCGGACTGGTACGGGGTGCGGAAGCCGATGGCATGGGCCTTGGCGAGGGCGCCGTCGAGGGAGGCGCCGGTGGAAGCGCCCGTGATCACGTTGATCCGGAACGGACGTCCGGCGTCGTGCTCGGCGATGGCGCGGGCGGCGATGGCGCGCGGCACGGCCTTCGGCGCACCGGCCGGGGTGAACCCGCTGAAGGCGACGGTTTGTTTGTCCTGAATGAATTGGGCGGCCTCGTCGGCCGTGAGTTTGGTGAGTTCCTTGGATTTCATCAGCAGTCTCCGGATGGTAGTTCGCGCATACGAACGACCTGGTGCGCAGCCAGTTCTTGCACGGTGCCAGCCGGGGTGCCCACCCGTAGCCGCCCGCTTGAGTCCACCCCGAGGAAGGCCCCGTTCGCACGACCTCCCGCGGTTTCGATTTCAACCTGCACCCCGGTCTGCCACCACGCGTTCACCCGGGGCAGCAACCCGGCAAATCCTGCGGTTCGCATCACTTCCACGACCCCCCGCAGGCGATCGAGCACCTGCGCCGCGAGTGCGGACAACTCCGGCACCTCCGCCACCAGGTCGGCCAGCCTTACCGCCGTCCCGGCCAGGCCCGGATCCACCGACGCCGGCCGGTTGGCCACGTTCACCCCGATCCCCACGACCGCCGCCCCGGGACGGAACTGGTCGATGAGCAGGCCGGCCAGTTTGCGTTGGCCCACCATCACGTCGTTGGGCCAGCGGAGCCGCAGGGGTCCCGGCCGCAGAGCCTGAAGCGCCTCGCAGACGGCCAACCCGGCGGCCAGCGGGAGCGCAGCCCATCCCGCTTCGGGCGGGCCGGTGGGCACGACGGCGGACAACCAGAGACCACCCGCGTCCGAGGCCCAGGCTCGCTGATACCGGCCCCGTCCCGCGGTCTGCCGTTCGGCTCGAACCGCCTCCCAGGGCGTCAAGGCCGCCGCGGTGTCGTTCGTGGACGCCACCAGGGCATGCTCATGGAGCGTCCATCCGGCGACGGTGCTCGTCACCGCCGGCCCTGCGGGTACTCCCGGGGGTGGTGGGCGTCGGACGACTGCCGGTTCCATGCGGCGCAACCCTGCTTCCCGGAGTTCACTCGAGCGTGACCAAGGCCTGCCCCTCGTCCACGCCGGAGCCCACCTCGACCTTCACCGCCTTCACCTTCCCGGCGCGCGGGGCCATCACGAAGGTATTCATCTTCATGGCTTCGAGGGTGATGAGGTGGTCACCTTCCTTGACGTCCTGGCCGGGCAGCACGTTGATCGCGGTGACGCGGCCGGCGAGCGGACTCGGAACATCCCCCGGACCTGCCGGGGCGCCCGCCGAGGCGGCGGACGCGGACACCGCCGGAGCGGCCATCGCGGCGACCGGGGCGGCCGACACCATCGGGGCCATCGGCGCGGGGCCCGCGGGCGCAGCCTGGCCCATGGCCTCGTCGTCCATCTCGACGGTCACGTCGTACGGCTTGCCATCAACGGTTACACGGAGCTTCTTGATCATGAGGTGAAGGGGTGGTGGGAAACTAGCGGACCTTGTGGGAGGAGTAGTGTTGGAACCGGCCTTCGATGGCCCAGGCGTTCACCCAGGTAACCAGCGGGACCGCCTTCTGGACATCGAGAACCCGGTGGGGTCGACCGAGGACGACGGCGACCGCCGCGGCGATGATCGCCATCATCTCGCCTTCGGCGGCGGCTGGACGCAGAGCCTCCATGGACTTCCCATGGGCGGCACAGGCCGACTCGAGTTGCGCGACGGCCTGCCGCAGGGTGGCCTGCACCGCGTCGGCGCGGTCCAGTTCCTCCAGGCGCGGGAGCGCGCGATGGATCAGCGCCAGGGCGCGCCCGAGGTGCAATTCCGCAGCAGGCGGGTCGTCCGGGGGAAGGACGGCCGGGGTCGTGTCCGGGGTGCTCATGGGGTGCGGCGGTGGATCCCGCCGGTCGGGGGATGGGAGGTCAAGGTCGGGGAGATGGGTCCGGTGGGTTGGGGTTCAGGGCGGAGGGCGGCGCCGGCTCTAGAGCGGGATGGTGCCGTGCTTCTTCGGCGGCCGGGTTTCCCGCTTGGTGAGCGTGTTCCGCAGGGCCAGGGCGACCGCGGCACGCGTTTCCGAAGGCTCGATGACGTCCGTGATCATCGCCTTCTGGGCGGCCTCGTAGGGTGAGCAGAACCGCTCGCGATACTCGGCAACCAGTTCGGCCTCCTTCTTCTTCGGGTCGGCCGCCGCGGCGATCTCGCGCTTGTAGAGGATCTTCACCGCGCCCTCCGCCCCCATGACCGCGATCTCGGCGGTCGGCCAGGCGTAGACGACGTCGGCCCCCATGTCCGCGCTGCACATGGCCAGGTAGGCGCCGCCGTAAGCCTTGCGAAGGATGACCGTGATCTTGGGCACGGTCGCCGCCGCGTAGGCGAAGAGCATCTTGGCTCCGTGGCGGATGATCCCACCGCGCTCCTGCTGCACGCCCGGCAGAAAACCCGGGACGTCCACCAGGTTCACAATCGGGATGTTGAACACGTTGCAGAAGCGGATGAACCGGGCCGACTTGTCCGAGGCGTCGATGTCGAGGGTCCCCGCCTTCACCGCCGGCTGGTTGGCGATGATCCCGACCACGATGCCCTGGATGCGGGCGAAGCAGATCACGATGTTGCGCGCCCAGTCGCGCTGGACCTCCAGGAAATCCCCGTCGTCCACCAACCGGGCGATGACGTGAAGGATGTCGAACGGGTCCTTGGCCCCCGCCGGCACGAGGTCGTTCATGCCGGGATCGGCGCTCAGGTCGACCTTCGGGGTTGCGTGGTGCGGCGGGTCCATCACGTTGTTCGAGGGCAGGAACGAGAGCAGCTTCCGCGCGATCTGCACGGCATGGACGTCGTTCTCGGCGACGAAGTGGATGTTGCCGCTGACAGTGGCGTGAGCCGCCGGACTCCCGATCTCGTCCATGGTGCACTTCTGGCCGGTCGCCGCCTGGATGACCTCGGGACCGCAGATGAACATGTTCGAGGTGCCCTTCACCATGATGATGAAGTCCATCAGGGCCGGGGAGTACGCCGCCCCACCGGCGCAGGGACCGGCGACGATCGCGATCTGGGGGACCACCCCCGAGACGAGGACGTTCCGGAAGAACACCTGCCCGTAACCCGATAGCGAATCGTCCCCTTCCTGGATGCGCGCCCCGCCCGAATCGTTGAACCCGATGATCGGGCACCCGACCTTCAGCGCGTAATCCATGATGTCGCAGATTTTCTTGGCATGGATCCGGCCGAGCGACCCGCCGGCCACGGTGAAGTCCTGACTGAAGGCGGCAACGACCCGTCCGTCGGCCAGGCCCACCCCCGTCACGACCGCGTCGCCCGGCAGCGACTTCTTCTCCATGCCGAAATGGTGGCCGTCATGCTCCGCGTGCATGCCCCACTCCTGAAAGGTGCCGGCCTGGAAGAGTTCCGCGACGCGGTCGCGCGCCGTCATGACGCCCTTCTTGCGGCGCGCTTCCAGCTTGTCGAGGCCGGCCCCGGCCTGCGCGGTTTCGCGGCGTTT
>JBBQML010000218.1:0-7301 GCA_038328885.1 Verrucomicrobiota bacterium
CAGCATGAATGCCACCCCGCAATGTTACGACTACGAGGTGGGGTCCCCGGGATGGTCCTTCTTCTACAGCAACGAGGCGCTACCCGACCATCAACTCGGGATCGCCCAACTCAGCAACCGACTGCTGATTCCCCCGGATGCGCTCCCGTTCCAGGGGCAGCCCAACGGTGAGTTCCTGGGCTACACCTGGATGGCTTTGCCCTTCAGCGATCCCACCACCGGAGATCCGCCCACCGGCGACCAGAGTTGGACCTGCTTCCTGAGCGCAGCCAACTTCAAGGGCCCGATCGCCTATTACATCCCGGAAACCTGGAGCAAGATCGGCAAGCTGTTCGCGTATCCCTTCCTCTATGGACGCGGCCTGGATGCGCGTCCGGGCAACATGGGCGGGGGCGCGATGGAGATCAACACGGTGCCACGGTTCGACAGCCAGGACGCGCAGGGTGTGGTCTTTTCGAAGATCCCCCGGCTGCAGTTTCCGGTGGATCGCCAAGGCAGATCGCTGCTGGTGCAGGACGTCACCTATTACTCGAAGGCCGCCCTCTACGATCCCTTCCGGGCCTGGCGCGACAACGGCCCGGCCTGCTCCGGGCGCTTCGATGAGAAGGGTGCCTGGAAGTCCACGCTGACCACGCGCACCACGCGGTACGATCAGGAAGGCAAGAAACTGGCCGGCGTCGAGGGCGTCTTTGACACCAAGGTGTATGAAGGCAACGTGTGGGGACTGGAGTGGTTCGACAGCGACATCAGCTCGAAGGGGCTGTTTCCCCAGTATTTCAAGCAGGTCGGTGAGGAGCGCGTGGCGGTTGCCGCCAAGGACGTGCCGGCGGAGACACAGTTGCTCACGCAGGACTTCAAAGTGGCCGGGCCGGGGGTGCCCTACACCTCACCCACCTCCGGTGCCTGGACCCAGCCGGGTCCCCGCAGCGGACCGTTCACCGTCCAGCTCGCCGACGGTTCCCGGGTGACCTACTCGTGGTACCGCTTTGTGGACCAACCGTCGTTCCAGCAATACCCGTGGACCGAGGAGAAAAAAGCGAAGCTGCAGGAATTCGTGGCGAGGCTCCATGCGACTTGGCCGATCGACCGCGACTACATGGGGCCACCCAGTCGCGGGACGCTGGTCTCCCTCGATGCAGCGTTGTTGGTGACGCCCCCGAAGGGCCTGGAAGTCGGGTTCGTCCCCATCGTGACCCATCAATCGGCCCCGTGAGCTCCCGCCAGCCGCGCCGGGCGCCAAGAGCCGGATCGTATCTCAGCAGAATCAAGATCGGAGATGTGACCCCAAGCCTCCTCTCAACCGAGGGGGTCCAGGCCGCCATCCATCCTCGATCTCCTCGAGGGATCTCCCCCGGGTTTCCGGCACGTACCGCCAAACCACCCAGACGAGCACGGCGCAGAACAAGGCGTAGAGATAAAACGGGAAGGCGTGCCCGAACCGCGCCACCAGCCAAGCGTTGCCATCGAGCATCGGGAAGGTCTGTGAAACCACGAAGTTGGCGACCCACAGAAAGAACGTCGCCACCGACAACGCGCGGCCCCGGATGCGGGTGGGAAAGAACTCCGAGAGCAGAACCCACGTCACCGGCCCCACGGACAGAGCAAAGCAAGCGATGTAGCCGAGCACGAAGGCGAGCACCCAAAGGGAGATGGCACCCACCTGCGCGGCGAGACCCATGGCCACCAGGCAGACCCCCATGCCCGCCGCCCCGAGGATCATCAGCGGCCGCCGGCCCAGGGCGTCCACAGTCCGGATCGCCACCACGGTGAACGCGAGGTTCACGGCTCCCACGACCACCGTCTGGAGCAAGGCCGCATCCACCGCGGCACCGAGTTGTTTGAAGATCTCCGGGGCGTAGTAGAGGAAGACGTTGATGCCGGTGACCTGCTGGAGGACCGCGAGAGCGACACCGATCACCACCGCCCGCCGGAGGCCCGGCGTCAGGACGACGCCGGTCCGCGCGCGATCCACCGCCAGGGTTCGCTCGATGACAGCCAGCTCCGCCGTTGCGTACGCCTCGCCTCCGATCCGCACCAGCACGGAGCGGGCGGCAGCGCCGCGTCCTTGGCTGGCCAGCCATCGCGGACTCTCCGGCACCAGAGCCAGGAGTCCGAGGAACACCACCGCCGGGGCCGCCTCGGAACCGAACATCCACCGCCAGCCGGTGGCTTGGTTCCAGACGGGATCGCCCTGCCGGGCGATCAGGTAGTTCACGCAGTAGACCACCAGCATCCCGCTGATGATCGCGAACTGGTTGACCGACACCATTCGCCCACGCACCGCCGCGGGGGAGACCTCGGCGAGGTACATTGGCGACGCCATGGAGGCGGCGCCGACGCCGATGCCGCCCAGCACCCGGAACACCACGAAAACCGAGAAACTGTCGGGCACCGCCGTGCCGATGGCCGATACCAGGAACAGAACCCCGGCCACCACCAGCACGGGACGCCGCCCGAACCGGTCGCTGACCACCCCGGCGAACGAAACGCCGATGACGCAACCGAGGAGCGCGGAGGAAGCCGCCCACCCCTTCATCGCGGCATCGAGTTGGAAATGCTCCTGGAGAAACCCGATCGCGCCGGCGATCACGGCGGTGTCGTACCCGAAGAGCAGCCCGCCGAGGGCCGCGACGAGGCAGATGTGCCTGAGGAATGCGGACTGCGAGGACACCCGGTTCATGGGATCAGGCGCTCATGAACCACTCTCGCGCAGTGCCCGAAACAGGGCCTCCAGGTTTTCCACAGGTGTGGTGGCCTGGATGTTGTGCACCGCGTTGAACACGAAGCCGCCCTCCTCGTTGAACACGTCCACCCGTTCCCGAACCTCGCGATAGACTTCGTCGCTCGTGCCGAAGGCCATCGTCTTCTGGGTATCCACGCCCCCCCCCCAGAACACCAGGTCGCGTCCGAACTCGCGCTTCAGTCGCACCGCATCCATGTCCACCGCGGAGCACTGGACCGGGTTGAGAATATCGAACCCGGCCGCGATGAAATCCGGGATCAGTTGGTAGACCGACCCGCACGAATGGATGAACGTCTTCCACTTGGAATTGCGGTGGATGAACTCGTTCACCTGGCGGTGGAACGGTTGGTACAGGTCCCGGTAGGCCTTGGGTGCGATGAACGGTCCCCGCTGCGTTCCGAAATCGGTCCCGGTGATGAGCGCGACCTGGATCCGATCGCCGAACATCCCGATCAGCGTCGCGAGGTTCTTCAGCGCCACCTCGCACTGCCGCTCGAACACCGCCCACACGTAGTCCCGCCGCGACTTCGTCGAGATGTACCATTCGGTGATGTCGCGGATGCCCTTCGGGTGCTTCAGCCAGGGTGCCGGCACCAGGGCGATGTCCCCAAAGGCCGTACCCGGGATGATCAGGACCGAACCCATCGCCGGCCGCTGCTCGAACCACTCGACCCTGGTCCGGTAGTAGGCGAGGTCTTCCTCATTGAGGAGCGAGAACTCCTCCGTATTGTCCTCCGGATCAAGCCTCTCCTCGTCGATTGGTTCCTGCCGGACCACCGCGTTGAAGAAATACCCGTCGGGGGGCATGTAACCGCTCGGAGGCACGGAGGTATCGCCCTCGGGGTACATGTACCAGCCACCTTCCGATGACGACGTCGTGTTGAAGTCACCCGGCACCAGGCATTCGGTCCCATCGCCGAGCGTGAAGGGGCGCCAGGTCCTGGCCTGCGTGCCGAAAATGGACTTGCGCCCCAGCGCACCGATCACGTCGATCCCCAACGCCTCACGCAACCGGTCATCCACCTCACCGAGCATCTGGTAGGGTTCGATGACCCGGACGCGGTAGTCGGGTTCACCCAACACACGCCGTCGCAGGCGGGTCAGCGCCGCGACATGGATTCCAGTGACGAAGGTGGCCCCGAAGTCCACCGGGACGCGGTCGGGTGGGCGGTGCTCCAGTGCCGCCTGGAGGCGGTCTCGACTGTTCATAAGAAAGGATGAGGCGCTTGCCCGGTGCCCGTCACCGCGGAACGCCAGGAGGGTCGATGGTTTGACCTCCGTCGTTCGCGGCGTTGATCCCCGGCTCATTCCGCGTTTCGCGGTCACCTCCCGGGGGATTCGGGCGGAGGGGCAGCGGGTGTTCCGGCGCAACCCAGCACCACCCATGGACCAAAAACAACCACCTTGGGGCGGGTCGCCGCCGATCCCCGTGTCAACCGAGGACGATGTAGTGGTAGTGGCCCTCGCCGCAGACCCGGTCGAGACATCGCAGAACGTTTCGGACGAACTGCGGCGAATCATTCGGCCCCTGGATGAACTGGGGCTTGCCCTCGCAGCCGAACGTGAAGGTCTCCGCGCACCCGGACGCCTCGATCCCACCAAGAACCCGACACCCAACCTTGTAGTCCTCGTGCGGCGGAATCCCGAACCTGCCGGCATAGGCCACGGACTCCTCCACCAACCTGCGGGCGCAGGCTGGCGTCAGCCCCGTGCGCGGATCCGTTTCGGGGAAAATCCGGCTCAGGAGATCTTCGTATCCGAACGCGCTCGAACGTGTGTAGGACGCGTTCTTCACCCCGAGACAGAAAACATCCAGGAGGAACACGCCCACTTCCGCCTCACCGCTGGCCTTGAACCGGGCCACCACCACCTGCCCCATCCCGTTCTCCCAGAGGCTCTCCGAACGCCAGGCCTCGGTCGGGCGCTTCGTGGAGGTTGGCGCGTGCATGCGGTGAATATGCCGGCAGATTCGGACCCCGTACAAGAGGCAAGTCCCGGACGACAGCAGCGCAAAATTTCTTTGTCGCACCCAACCCGCGCTCGCTAGCGTTCACTTCATGTTTTCGCACGTTGTCATTTTCTGGACCGACCCGGCACAACCCACGGCGGCCGATGAGTTGGTCGCCGGGATCAATCGCTACCTGCGCGACATCCCCGGGGTGATCCACTTCCACGTCGGCAGGATGGTGCCCAGCCACCGTCCCGTGGTGGACCAGTCCTACCAGGTCGCACTGAACCTGGGGTTTCCGGACAAAGCAGCCCAGGACGCCTACCAGATCCATCCCGAACACGTGGAATTCGTCGAGAAGGTTTTCAAACGTGTGTGCCAGCGGGCTCTCATCTATGACTTCGCCTGATCTCAGGACGCCGGGTCACCACCCGCCACGCGGGCATTATCTCCGGAATCCCCTTCCCTCTTCTCCGGCTTCTACCCGTGCTTTGCGTCTTTCGCGTGTTTCGCGTGTTTCGCGGTCACCTCTTCCGGGCTTCTCAACCCTACTCCGCCGCCTTGACCACGGGCTCGAGCGACAGGGGGTCGCGCAGGGGCAGCTCGGTGACCCGTCCGCCGGTCAGGTCGCCGAGTCGGACCGCATGGTCCGGATGCCCCTTGAGCAGTTCCTCACGCTGGCCCACGACGAGAATCACCAACCGCTCCGGCCGCAGCCACTTCGCCGCCACCCGCTGCACGTCCTCCCGGGTCACGCCATCCACGCGCCTCCGGTAGTCCCGCCAATAGTGCGGCTCCCGGGCGAAGCGCCCGGTGAACTCATCGTCCGCGAACCGTCCCACCACCTGCGCCCGGGTGGCGAAGACACGGGGGAAGGTGTCGATGAAGGAACGCTTCGCCGTGGTGAGTTCCTCGTCGGTGACCTGCTCGAGGGCGATGCGCTTCAACTCCTCGATCACGATCGAGGCGGCATAGGCCACTGTGCGCGACTTGCTCTGGAAGGCCGCGGTAAACACGCCGGGATAGTAAATGCCCCCGGGGAAGCCCGAAGCCGCCGAATACGCCAACCCCTCGTCGGAACGCACGCGGTTCATGATGCGTGAGGTGAACCCGCCTCCGCCGAGGACGTCGTTCATTAGCGTCACGGCGAAATAATCGGGGTCCTCACGCCGGATCCCCGGAAGCAACAGGCTCACCCGCCCCTGGTTCACGTCCTTGTCGGCCAGGTAGGTGCCGGCCGGTGCCAGCACCGGTTCGGCGGGGATCGCCGGCGGGGTCTCGCCGGGGAACGGCCAGTCGGCGAAGAGCTTTTCCAGCTTCTCCAGGAAGGCGGGGCGGTCGAAATCGCCGCTGGCGGAGACAACGAAGTTGCGGGGATGCACCCAGCGGCGATGGAACCTCAGGAGATCGTCGCGGGTCACCCCTTCCACCGAGGCCGCGGTGGGATGTCGCGCGGCCCAGAAATTGGTGCCGTACACGAGCCAGTCCCGTTCGCGCGCCTCGATGTCCGCCGAGTCGTCGTTGCGCTGCTTCAGCATCTGCAGGAACTGATCCTTGTGCAGCCGAAGCTTGTCCTCCTGGAACCGGGGCGCCGTGAGCACCTCCCGCAGGATCCCCAACCCCTCGTCGAGGTCCTTGGAAAGCAGGTTGAGGCTCACCGTGCCCTGCGTCTCGCCGATGCCGGAACCCATCTTCGCCGCGAGGAAATCCAGCCGTTCCTCGAGTTCCTCCGCGCTCCGGGAACCAGCGCCACCCCGGACGAGCAAATCCCCGGCCAGCGAGGAGAGGCCCACCTTGTCCGCCGGCTCGACGTACTGGCCCGTGCGGATCAGCACGTTCAGGTTGACCAGTGGAAGCTCGCGGTCCTCGAGGACATAGGCGACCGGACCCGCCTTGAGTTCGACGCGGGAACTCGCGGGGCTCGGCGGTTCGAAGGTGAGCGGTGGAAAGCTCAGTTTCTCGGGGCGGTCCGGGATCTCCGCCGCGAGAACGGAGGCGGCGACCAGCAGGAGGAGGGAGGAACAAAGGGTGTGGAACATGGGCTTGAGGAGCGTACGGGGGCCGTGTCGAGGTGGGGGCGGGACGGGGCGGGCGGATCACTTGGCGGACAACTCCGCCAGGCGCGCCTCCGCCTTCTTCCGGACCAACCGCTGGAACTGCTGGCGCTTGGGGTCGGTGCCAGCCCCCTGCGCCTCCATCCGCGCGATCATCTCCTTGAGACGCGCCGGGTCGGTCTCCTCCTGGAGTGAGGTCATCACGCGACGCAGCACCGGGAGTTGCTCCGGAGTCAGGCCCGCGAGATCCGGATCCGCCCCCGCGGTGCCCGCCTTGCGGGTGTAGGTGGCCACGGACCGATTCTCCTTCACGAAGTAGGCCTTGGCCACGCGCTGGAGGTCAGCCGCGGTGACCGCCTGGATCTTCGGTCCGGCCTGGTTGATTTCCCGCCAGTCACCAAACCCCTCGTGTTGGAGCAACTGGTGGAGGATCCGGGTGTTCGACGTCAGCTTGCGGTACTCGGCGGCGGCGAAGTTGTTCTTCACCTTTTGGAGCTCCTCCGCCGGCACTTCCTCGGTCTGCAGACGTTCCAACTCACCCTGCAGCGCCGCCTCC
>JBBQML010000219.1:0-7299 GCA_038328885.1 Verrucomicrobiota bacterium
GTCGCGGTGCATCAGCCGAAGGACACGCTTCGGCCTCGCGATGCAGGCTTCGACGGCGACGCCCGTCATGCGGGCAAACGCCGGCGCAAGATAGGCGAGACGCTGATCGGGCAGGTCGAACACCCAGAGAACGTCCTCGCCCTGCTCGGCGAGTTGCCGGAACCGTTCCTCGCTGGTCCGCAGGGCCTCGGTGGTGTGCCCGCGGTCCAGTTCTGCTCCGACCCTGGCCGCCAGGATCCTGAGCAGGTCGAGTTGGGCGGGCGTCGGTTCCAAGGCTGTCGGATGCACGACCGCCAGCACTCCGAGGGGACGGTGGCGCTCCGCCGAGAGCGGGATGCCGATGAAGGCCTCGGCGGCGAGGCTGGTGAGCATCTCGTCCCGCGGGAAACGGGCCCTGGCCCCGCGGGGATGCACCGCTTCCTGCCGCCCCAGCACACCCGCCACCGCACTTTCCGACCAGGGCAGGTGTTCGGGCAGCGGGGATCCCTCGAGGCAGGTTTGAGCGAGGATCCGGAGTTGCCGGCCGGTGCCCGGTTCGGGCACGACGATGAACGCGTGGTTCACGCCCAGGAGCTCCGCGAGGTGACGGGTGACCGATCCGAAAAAGTGCGCTTCGCCGTCCTGCACACTGAGCGCCGCCAGCCCTTTCAGGGCGTTATCCCCACGCTGTCGATTCGTGATGTCCCGCGCGACCCCTTCGAGTCGCGGAGTCCCGTCGGGCGAACGGAGCAGGCGCGAGATGATCTCCACCGTGCGTCGGCGACCGCTCCGGTGCTGAACCTCGACCACGAACGGTTGGGATTGGCCTCCTGCCTGGACGCGGGCCGTGAGTTGTGCGGCGGTGCGTCCACGTTCCTCGGGCGGCAGAACTTCGAGCATGCTCATCCGGCGCAGGTCCTCCTCCGAGTAGCCCACCAACTGCGCTCCAGCCGGGTTGGCCGAAAGGATCTGGCCGGCGGCATCTATCGTGAAAATGGCGTCGGGTGCGCCCTCGGTCAGTTCGCGGTGGTGACGCTCGACCGCCAGACGATCCTCCAGCGCACGCTTGAGGTTCCCCCGCTCCGTCCGCAACTGACGCCGGAGCCTGAGAGCCCACAGTCCGGCGCCGACCGTGAGGATGGCGAAGAGCGCCGCTGCGGCGCGCAGGCGCGAGGATTGCTGCGACGGAGACCGAAGGGGGGGTGTCACCGCCGCGAGCCATGGAGCGGGCGCGGAGGGAAACCGGGGTGCAGGGGGCGAAGCGGCGGGTCGGGGGCTTCGCGGCAGCCCGGGCGGGGTCAACTCCTCCGCGCACGCCGACCAGGCACCCGACAACCCGAGGACCAGGACGATGGCAAGCCAAACACCGAACCGCCGAGGGTCGGATTGGCGCGGTTCTCGGGCGAACACACCGGTTTCCTTATGCGGACCGCGACGGCGCCGCGACGGGACCTCAGGCGCCACGCTCCGGCGGGAGGTCGGAAGGCAGACGGGTGGTGCCCGCCGGGTAGGGCGGGGGCGAGTTGAAGCCCCAGAACTCGGCCAGGCTGCGGAGCATCTCGACGTACTCCTCAGAGGTGGTGGGCTTCACCAGATACGCGGTGATCCCCAGTTGGTAGAGGCGATCCCGGTCGGCATCGTGGGGTGAGGTGGTCAGGACCACCACCGGCATCGTGCGGAGGGCAGGATCCCGCCGGATCTCGGCCAGGAACTCATGGCCGTTCATCCGCGGCATGTTGATGTCCAACAGGATCATGAAGGGCGCAGGGTGCTCCTGGCTGCGCAGCCACCGCAGGGCCTCCTCGCCGTGGCGGGCGACTTCGACCCGGAAACGGGCGGGGAGCCGCGCGAGGCCGCGCTGCACACTGAGCACATCGACCTCGTCATCCTCCACCAGCAGCAGGGGGCGATCTTCGTCGCAGAAACGCTGCAGCCGGCCCGCCCGGGCACGGTTCTCCTGCCAGGCGGTGGCGAACCGCATGAGTTCGTGAACGCCCCCGAGGCCCAGCTTCTGGCGGATGTTGGCGCGATGCACGTCCACGGTGCGGGGACTGATGCCGAGGCGGTCGCCAATCTCCTTGGCTTCGAAGCCCTGCCCGGTGAGTTGGAACACCTCCATCTCCCGGAGCGTCAGCACCGCCTCCGGGGGCGAGGTGGGGTCGGTCTCGCTGTGCTGGTGCTTGAGCAGTTTCGGCACGAGCCCTGGGGACACGTACCGCTCCCCTGCGGCGACATGTTGGATGGCCGTCGGCAGGCATTCCGGGGCGGTCGAGGGATCCAGGAAACCCCGCACACCAGCCTCCAACGCGGCATCCAGCATCTGCGACGACGCGCCTTCGGCGAGGAGCACCATGGCCGGAATCCCACCCGTCGAGGCGCTCGGAAACTTGTCGCCGGCATCGCGGAGCTGGCCTACGGCCCGCTCATCCACGATCAGCACATCGGGGTTCAGTTCTCTGGCGAGGGGGATTGCATGCTCGACATCGGGGGCGTCACCGACCACCTCCATGCCGGACTGCCCTGCGAGGCAGTTGCGCAAACCAGCACGGGCCAGTGAGTTGGTCAGTATCAGGAGCACCTGGATCGAAGTCCCTGGTGCGTGGGCGGTGGGTTCCGACTTCACAACCTGTTTATATCCCGGCAGCCCCGTCCCCCGCAAGCGCCGCATTTTTTCGGGCCGCCCAGCCCCCGAGCCCCGTCCCGTGGCCAGCCCACCCTGCGCGCCGCCACGGCCCCGAGAGCGGCGGCCTCCGCACCAAACTCACGCAAGCTCCCCCCCCCCCCCTCCACCTCGGCGCGCGACAGCACGATGCCATGCGCGGACGTTTCATGTGAGGAGCCCCTATTTGTCAAATCCGGAGATGCGACCCCAAAGGTGTCCCCTCTCTCGGAGGGAGTCATGAAAAGAGCTCGGCAGTTCACTGCCGGGAGGCGATCGGTATTCATCGAGTCCCGAAAGGACGGCTATTGTCGGACGTCCTTCCGGGACTGCGGCCCCACTTCCGCGCCAAAATCTCCAATCTCCAAGAACCGGATTCCCATCCGATCTCTTGGATTCCAATTACTGCGCGAGCTCACCGCCGAGCACGGAAATAGCGTTCCAGCTCCTGGTGATCCACGATCACCGCCTGGCGGTTCTCCCCCCAGGAGCACGGAATTTCCGAACTCGACGTCCGCCCCGCCGTTTCAGCGCTCGCTCACCCGGACCGTGGTGTCGTGCAGGCTCGCTGACTAGCGAGCGATATAGAACTTCGCGGCGGCGTCCGGAAACGCCGTAAACGGGCTGGCAGCCCCGGGTACGGGCGAATAAGGGCCGGTCGCCTGCCCAGCCGACTCGAGTCTCCCGGTGTACTGGATCGTGATGAGGCCATTGGCACGGCTGATCGAAATCCCAGTGCTGGACGAGGTGACGAGTTGAATCGCGTTGATCGGAGCGCGAGGATTGCCACTGCCACTGAACCCCAGGCCGCCGGCGGTCTGGCCGATGACGTTGATGCTGGGTGAGTCGAGGTTGCGGAAGACAATGTAGTTGCCTTCGTTCCATGCGTTCACGGCACTCCCTGCCGCCACTTCCACGTAATTCGCACTGTTGAAAGGGGACTGGGCCCGAACCCAATCCGTCAGGGCGCTTCCATCGACGGCGTCCGTGACGCGGTAGCCGCCTCCCTTGCCGCCGACACCGCCCAGGCCATAGACATACACGTCATAGGTCGGGCCGGTGAACGTCGCGGGAATGTCGGAGATCGTGACTTGGGTTATCGACTCGTTGCCGCTGTCGAGGTACCCGGTCAGCAGTTTTCTGTCGGTTCCCGTGAACGAGCTGTTCTCTTCACCACGACCCGTGGAGGACCACAGGCCCGCGGAAGACCAGGTCACTTTCACTGTGGTGGATTGGGCGGACCCATTCACATCCGCGAGAATCGCGGCCGTTGAAGCGCCGGATCCCGGCGAAAGGTTGTTCCAGTTGGCCTGCGCCACGGAGCCCACTCCGGCGACGTCGGTTGCCGCGAGCATTTCGGGGGCGGTGCTCTGCCCGAAATTGAGGCCGATGCTGTAGCGGCCGGTCGGCGGTGGGGATGCCGTGTTGGCTTCGACGGCACCGATGTCCACGGCACTGCCGAAGAGGCGAGGTAAGCCGCGCTGGTCGGTGTCGAGAATCGTCGTCCCACCTGCGTCAAGGGCCGGGGAACCCCGCAGCGGTGGCATGGTTTGCGTTGGCCCTCCGTACTTGCCCAATGGGGCGAGCAGCGGGGGGGCGTTGATGGCGGCGGGGCCGGAAACCCTGCCGGTGCCGGAGTTGGCGACGGACTGAACCACGTTCGACCCGGAGTATTCGAGGAGGGCATTCTCGTTGAAAATGTCCCGCCCACCGCCACCACCGGCCGAGTTGCCAGCAACGACGCTGTACTCCACTGAGAGTGTGGTGCTTTTGTTGAAGATGCCACCGCCGGCATAGGCTTCGTTTCCCGTAATGGTGCAACGCGTCATGCGGGTGATACCCTGGCACTGGATCGCGCCGCCATACGAGGAGGTGTTTCCAGTCAACGTGCACTGGCTGAGGGACAGGGAACCAAGACTGAAAATGGCACCACCTTCGGCGGCGTCGTGACCGACGAGCGTGCAACGGTCCAGGATCAAGACGCTGTTCCCTTCGGCATGAATCGCACCGCCGCGTCCATTGGCACGACCCTTCGAGAGAGTGAGTCGACTCAAAATGAGGCTGGTGCCGGGACTCACCGTGAAGATCCCGACAGCACCCCCGCCGCTGATCGTAATCCCTTACTGCAAACCTGAAGCATCGATCGTGAGATTCTTGCCGATGGTCAGGCCGCTGCCGACCAGCGTGATGGTTTGCCCGCTGAGGCCAGCGTCGAACTTGGCGGTGGCGTCTGCAGGAAGATTGGCGATCACCTGGCGCAGCGAACCCGGCCCGCTGTCGTTCGTCGTGGTCACCCACTCGGTGCCCCCCGCAGCCCGCTTGACCGCTACGACGTAATAGCTCTTGAACACCGAGCCGCCTTGGGCTGTGACCTTGATTTGGAAATAGTTCGTGGCCGCGCGGAGCGTCAGCGGATTGCTTTGCCGACCGAGCAGGGCTTGCGAGCCCATGAGGGTGAAGGCTTCGCCATTGAGGCTCACTTCGACCCGGGCTTCATGATCGGAAGCCTGGGGAGTCAGGGTGATCTGGTCCACCCCGTCGGCTCCGGTAAGGGTGTACGACTGGACGCTCGGACTGAACGGAGGGCTCAAGGCTCCGGCGTTGACGCGCAGGGATCCGAGATTCGCGTCTTGCGAGTTCGGCACCGCCCATTCACTCCGCCGGATCAGCCCCGGTTTGCCGTTCCCGATCTCGGTTTCGGTGTGGCTGTAAATGTGGAGCCCGGTGGTGCTGTTTTTCACGTTCACGGTGAAACTGTTCGACAGATACCTCCCCCACGAGCCACCGAAGAAGAGCCAGTCCGGCGCGGTCGGAGCGATGCCCGGCCAGGCGGAGGAGACGAGGACGCGCTTGGAAGGATGGAAGGAGTTCAGGGTTTGTCCGCCGCCGGTCAGGTCGTAGAGGTCCACGGCGAATGTGCCCACACCGAGGTTCACCACCTTCGGTCGGGCGTAGAAATGCGTTCCCCTCGTCGGGTACTGCGCGTGGGAGTCCCTGGCGACATAGACGACCGGGTGCCCGGCGACGATGGCCAGCCGGGGATCGCCGGCAAAGACCTCCTCGTCGGAGCTGTGCCGGGATAGGACCACACTGACGAGTTTGGACACACCGGGATTCCACACGTCCTTGTTGGTGACGCGGACGCGCACGCTCTCCCAGTCGGAGTAATGCAGACCCATGGTGCCGGTGGGATCGAAGGACCCCTTGAAAACATCGCCTACCGTGAGTCGGGATTTGCCGGGCCCGTTGTAAGGGTAGAAGAGCCAGAACTGGAGTTCCGTGGTGTACCCGTGGGGCTGAACCCGGACGTAGGACTTGGCCCGGTCCCGGTTTCCAGGGAGGAGCCTGTCGGGATAGTCCAGCAGGTAGCGAAAGGACGACGCCCCGGCCAGGGGATGCGACAGCGCTTCCTGCACGTCGTCGAGAAGGGTCGTTGCGGAGGTGGGTTTGGCGCCCAGGTTGTTCTGGGCGAACCCGGGGTTGCTGTTTTCGTTCTGCACGGTCATCCACCTCAGGCGGGTCGCCGGGTCGTTGAGAACCACCTCGGGATCGTCGGGGAGGTAGGCCTCCTGCGGGTGGAATTGGAAGATGGGCCCGAAGGTGGACAGGACGGATTCCAGGGTGGAGGGAGACGGAGCGGCGGGCGGGGCCACCGCGGAAGCCTTCAGGCAGTACACCTTCACGGCCGGCTTGCTGTGTGAGCGCTGCCCGATAAAGGTATGCAGGTCGATGGCACCCGGAGGCGCCACGATCTTCCAGGCGGAGCCGTCCTGATCGGATCCGGTTCCGGAGTCGTCGTAAATCCAATCGCCCACCGTGCCTTCCACCGTCAGGTCCTTCCGCACGCAGACCACCGACGTGAGGGCCGGCTTGTCCCAGTTATTGATACTGCACACGGTCCCGAGACTGACGTAGTTCGGGGGCGGAATCGGTTTCCACATCAGGCCGTACATCTCGGCACCGCTGCCCTTGTCCCACCAGATGCTCTCAAAGTCGACCGGATAGGCCAGGGCGCTGCCAACGCCCGCCAGGCTCACAATCGCCATGCCTGCGGGCGCCCGGTAGTTCGGATCACCCGAGGCGATCTGGCCCAGGGGCTTGTAACCCGCCGGCACTTTGGGCTCCCAAAAGCTGCCGTCGTAGTCGCCGCCGCCCCCGGTGTCCTTGTAGGCGAGGGTGAACTGGGTGGTGTAGGCCAACTGCAAGGGCTGCGCCTGGGCCGCAGCCTGGAGCAGAAGAAACATCAAGGACGCCATGGCCATTGGGACGCCGCGGCGGTTCAGAACGGGTCGATCGGGAGGAGAGTAGGTCATGAGGAGAGAGGGGTCTTGGAAATCGCGGGTGCGCCTGGCCAAGCCGAGACGCCAGTCCAACCAGTCAGGTTTGGCTTCATATCGTTTCGTTGGCTCGTACGGGCTACGGCCTGATACGGAGTACTCCGCGAACAGGGAGTTGCCTGGGTGGGGCTTCGTGTGTGCACGCATGGATTGCTCCACTTGGTAAGCAGGGAACCCGGAGATGAATCTTACCACGAATCGGCGAATCGCTTCGGGAGGTGGCCACACACGGTCGGGGGGCATCGGAGCTCACAGCGGCCGGCCAAGGGGCCTTCCGCAATCCGGTTGGGCTGGGCCGAACTCAATCCATGGAACCGCGAATGG
>JBBQML010000220.1:0-7291 GCA_038328885.1 Verrucomicrobiota bacterium
TCCGGCGTGTAGTCGTGCCCGACCCCGGGATAGATCACGCTCTCGAAACGCCCCGGCTGACCGTGCAGCGTGTAGACCGCCCGGGCCGTCGCTTCGATCTTTCGGATCCCGGCGACCGGCGAACCAGCGTCCTGATCCCCGGTCAGGAACAAGGCGGCCCGGGGGGCGATGAGGCTGATCACGGCCTCCGTGTCAAAATGCTGGAGCATGCCCGGCACGTAGTAATAGATGCCGTGGGCCCTAAGTAACGAGGCCTCGATCAAATCCTGGTACCGGGTGAGACAGGCCACTGCGACTCCCGCCCGCAGCCGGTCGTCGAGCGCCATCAGCCACCACGACCGGGTCGCGCCCATGCTGATGCCGGTCACGCCCAACCGGGTGGGATCCACCTCCGGGCGGGACGCCAGGTAATCCAGGGCGAGCAGGTCGTCCCGCAGTATCATCCCCCAAAGCGAGCGCCCGAACCACAGGTTGAACTTGCTGGCCGTCAACTCGCCGGCCCCGCCCTTCTCGGTGGAACCCGGCCCCTTCCCATTCCGCTCCCCGAAGCAGTAGGCGTCGATGGCCAGGACGACGTACCCCCGCCGCGCCAACTCCACGGCGGGAACCGCCGGGGTGTGGCGCTGTTCGAAGACCTCCCGCTTGCCTCCGTCGTATTCGCCGCCGTGCCAGTGACAGTAAAGGATCCCCGGCCGACGCCCTCCGGCCCCGCGGGGAAGCACCAGCACCCCGGGCACCGTCGCTCCCGCGCCGTTGTCGAACTCGAAGGTCTCGACCCGGTAGTCCGCCTCCTCGCGACGTTCCCGTACGCGGACCTCCGGCGACCGCGGCCGGGGAGGAAGATCGCCGAGCAACTTCCAGAGCGTCGCGCGGATCACGTCCCGCTGGGGACGCCAGAGATCCAGGTCACCCGGCACCACCAACTCGGGCACCGGCGGCAGGGAGGGATTGATCGGCATAGGGGAAGGTTGGTTTCACGAAGCCGGCACAGCGAACCGCTCGAGCAGCCTGCCGTGGATGCCGCCGAAGCCACCGTTGCTGAACACGCACACGACATCCCCCGGGCGGGCGCCGACGCCGACATGCTCCACGATGGCCTCGACCGTGGGGAGGTAGCTGGCACCACGCCCGCGCCGTCGGAGGTCCGCGATCAGCCGCTCCGGGTTCAAGCGTCGATCCTGCGGCAACTGTTCCAACCGCGCCACCTCGGCGACCACGATCTCATCGGCGCACTCGAGGGCATCCACCAATTCGGTCTGGAACAGGTTCCGGCGCGTGGTGTTCGAGCGGGGCTCGAACACCGCCCACAAACGCCGCCCCCGGAACCGCACGCGCAAGGCCCGGATGGTCTCGCGGATCGCGGTCGGGTGATGCCCGAAATCGTCCACGACCGTGATCCCGCCCGCCTCCCCCCGCGTTTCCAACCGTCGCTTCACGCTGCGGAAGGTATCGAACGCCGACTGGATCTGGGGATCGGTGAAGCCGCAATGCCGGGCACACGCCGCCACGGCCAGCGCGTTGCGAACGTTGAACTCGCCCACGAGGGGCACTTGGAACTCGGTCGAACCCAGCGTGAACCAGGACCCGTCCGCCTCGAGTCGGATCGCCGTCGCCCGGAAATCATTCGTCTCGCCCAGCCCAAATCGCTTCGCGGGATAATACACCGCCTCGGCGAGGAGCGGCGCCAAGTTCGGGTCGTCGCCGTTGGCCAGCAGGACGCCGTTGCGGGGGATCAACCGGATGAAATGACTGAACGACCGCTGGATCTGCGCCACGTCCTCGAAGATGTCCGCGTGATCCATCTCCAGGTTGTTCAGGATCGCCACCTCGGGACGGTAATGGACGAACTTGCTGCGCTTGTCGAAGAACGCGGTGTCGTACTCGTCGCCCTCGAGAATGAACCATTCGCTGTCCGTGAACCGCGCCCCCTGGCCCAGATTCTCGGGAATGCCGCCGATCAGGAAGCTCGGGTTCCGGCCGTTGTGTTCGAACACCCACGTGAGCAACGAAGTGGTCGTGGTCTTGCCGTGGGTCCCGGTCACGACCAGCGACCGTTTGCCAGGCAGGAAGAGTTCCCGCAGCAACTCGGGCAACGAGCAATAGCGAAGCTTCCGTTCGAGCACTTCCTCCGCCTCCGGGTTGCCCCGCGAGATGGCGTTGCCGATGACGACCAGATCAGGCCCATGCGCAAGGTTGCCGGCGGCGTAGTCACCGACGACCGGGATGTCGCGGGCGGCGAGGAAGGTCGACATCGGCGGGTAGACATTGCGATCCGAACCCGTAACCGCGAAACCGCGCTCCTTCATGGCCGCCGCCACCGACGCCATGGCGCTGCCGCAGATCCCGGTGAAATGAACCGAACGGACCGGAGTGAACACGCCCGCGATGATGCGGACCGGCGCCCGCCCGGGAAGCGCAAACGCGCCCGCCGCTCGTACTGCCGACCCGGGAAGGCCTGATCTCACGCGGAGGCGCGGAGAACGCGGAGGACGGAAAGAGGGAGAGTGCGTTACGGGCTCATCGCCAGATCTCTGCTTGTTCCGCTCGCTACTCCACCTCCGCGTGCACGCGCTTTCCCGCGGGATCGATGAGGATGGCCTTCACCAGCACGATCACCCTCTTCAGTCCGAGCGGCGGCTCCCCGGGCCCCAGGTCACCGAGAACCTGGGCGCAGCCATCGCCCAGCACGACCGTGTTGGTGGCGGAGCGGTTGACGTATCCCTGAGCGTTCGTCGCATAGACCACTCCGGAAGGCCCAGGCAACGAAGGGCTTTCTGGACCGCCTCTCTCGGAGCTCCCAGGCCCTGGCGTGATCGACTGCGTCCATTGCACCCGTGTTTCCAGCCGGATGGAATGGTTGTTCATTAGAACCTCGGGCCGCAGTGCCACTACATACGACAGCGCGTTCGTGGCCGATTCGGACTGCCGGATCTCGGCGCTGCGGCCGCTGAGAGTGGTCACTCGAGGAGCCGCCAAATCGCGCACGTCTCCCCGGCGTTTCACTGCCTCCAGCAGCGTCCGGTGCTGCGACTCCGTCAAAACCCGCAGACCCGCCGGGTCCACCGGCGCTTCCCCGGCCACGGACATCCCGGCCAGCGGCAAGGATCGGAACGCCTCCTCGGTCAGTTCGAGGAACCGTGCCTCGATCAGGACGATCGGCGAGTGGGCGCCTAATTCGGAGAGCAACTGATCAACCTTCGCTACTTGTGCCGCCGGCCCGCGAACCATCAGCAACTCCGTCCGCCGGGTGATGAACATCGCGTTCGGTGGCAGCATCGAGAAGCCAACGCCCTCAAACTCCTCGCGAATGGCGGCGGTCCACGCCCCGAAGTCCTCCCCAAGGTTGCGCCCCAAACGCTTTTCCAAGGCCGGGATCACCACCGAGTAATCCAGCCGATAGTCATGAGGAGATCGGGGTCAGCCCTTAATTTAATACTTAGCCGGCCAACGCCCCGCTCCGACCAAACTGAGGGTGAGCGTGGGGCTGGAGGCAGCCCTCAGATTGCTAGCCACCGGATCAGGGACCGCGCCACGGCTACTCCGGGCGCCGGAGTCTCGGGATGGGTCAGGCGTGGCACTTCGATCACCCGGGCGCTCCCCAGCCGTTCGCGGAGCACTGCGAGGTTCGTCCGACTGACCACGTCCCGGCGCACCGGAGCCATCAGTGCCACCCGGGCCACCGCCAACGCGGACCCCAACGCCTCGGTCACCAACAACACCTGGTTGATCGCACCCAGGCGATTGGGCGCCACGACCACCGGGATCGCCCGTAAAGCCCGGATCAGATCCCGCACGTCGTAGTCCTCCCCGAGGGGGCTGAGCAACCCGCCCGCCCCTTCCACCAGCAGCGGGTCCGCCCCGCGCCTCGCCGCGCGCAGGAAGCCCAGCACTTGGTCCAGTTCCACCCGCACCCCCGCCCGACGCGCCGCCAGCATGGGGGTGAGGGCGGCATGGAAATGCCACGGGTTGATGTCGTCCAGGGTGAGTTCGCCGCCTTGCACCCGGTGCAGAACCTCGGCGTCTGCGCGTCCGCCCGAACAGAACGGTTTCACCGCGCGCATACGCAGGCCCAACCGACGGGCGCTCGCCACCAGCAACGCAGTCAACACGGTCTTGCCCGCCCCGGTGTCCGTGCCAGTGACCAAGAAGAGCGGGCTCTTGCGAGGTGTCACCAGGACCTCCCCTCCAGAGATTCCGCACGGGATTGCGCCGGCACAAACTCCGCCCCGGTGACCCGCACGACCCGGCACAACCGCATCCACGGATGACGAAAGTAGCCCTCGTCGAAGCCGCGGAACGTCACGAATTCCACGGGGTCCTCCGCCCCCGGGCACCACTGCAGAATCAAAGACACATCGCGACCCGAAAGCGTCCAGGTCAACAACCCCCCATCGCCCGGCTCCACCTCGAAGGTGAAGTCGCGGGGGTAGTGGAACGAGAGGCCCCCGAATTGGAACTCACGATGCGGGGCCAATCGCAGCGCCGCTGGCGCGCCCCCCTGCAACGCGTCCACGGGAAACGGCTGGTCCACTGCCACCGGCACCGTGCGGCCGCCGGTTTCGAGGAACAGAATCAGGGGTGGTTCATTGGTTGCAGTGACCCCGGCGGGAGTCACCTCCCCAGCCCGCGAGGTGGAGGAGGTCGAAGGGTCCGCTCCGGTGGCCCAGGGGGGGGCTCCAGCGCAAAAAAGCAGGAAGCCGAGGAGGACCAGTGCCAGCCGCCCGCGACTCGACCATCGCGCCGCGACAGCGGACCCGTTGGCCTCGCGGTCCGGGCGTTCAGACGTCCGGCGTGCGTCGTTCGTTGCTCCGCGACTCCTCCTCGCGTCGGGGTCCGACGGGAGTGCGCGGAGTTCCGTTGTCCACACCACGGTCCCCGCGGCTGAGGTGGAACCTGTCCGCTCAGGCCAGGAGCCGGTGGACAACTTCGCCATGGACGTCGGTGAGCCGGAAATCGCGACCCTGGAACCGGTAGGTGAGCCGCTCATGGTCGAAGCCGAGGAGGTGCAGCAGTGTGGCGTGCAGGTCATGCACATGGACACGGTCCTTGGCGACATTGAACCCGAGCTCATCCGTTTCGCCGAAGGTGATGCCGGATTTCACACCGCCGCCCGCGAGCCACATGGTGAACGCGTTGGGGTGATGGTCCCGGCCGTCACTGCCGCCCTGCACCATCGGGGTCCGGCCAAACTCTCCGCCCCAGATCACCAGGGTGTCGTCGAGCAAACCCCGGCGCTTCAGGTCCTGCACCAACGCGGCGCAGGCGCGGTCGGTGTCGCGACAGTTCTTCTTCAG
Source organism: Verrucomicrobiota bacterium (assembly GCA_038328885.1). Lineage (GTDB taxonomy): Bacteria > Verrucomicrobiota > Verrucomicrobiia > Limisphaerales > CAIMTB01 > CAIMTB01. The sequence goes on from JBBQML010000220.1 coordinate 5,295, forward strand.
GTCGTTCACCAGATTGCCGTGCTGGTCCCAGGCCTCGTGGAAGATCTGCACGAAGCGCGTCCCCCGCTCGACGAGGCGGCGCGCCAAGAGGCAGCAGTTCGCGAACGAGCTCCGCCCCGGCTCCGCGCCGTACAAGTCGAGGGTCTCCCTGGACTCCTTCCGCAGGTCCATGGCGTCCGGGGCGCTGGTCTGCATGCGATACGCCATCTCGAACGCGCTGATCCGGGTGGCGATCTCGGGGTCACCCACGGTATCGAGACGCAAGCGGTTCATCCGGTTCACCGTCTCGATGGTGTCCCGCTGCATCGCGTCGTCCACGCCGGCCGGGTTCGAAAGGTAGAGGACCGGGTCGCCGCTGCTCCGAAACTGGACACCAGAATAGACGGTCGGGAGGAACCCCGACCCCCAGTTCGAGTTACCGCCGCTCGGCCCCTTCGAGCCGGTGCTGAAGACCACGTAGCCCGGCAACTCCTGTGACTCCGCCCCCAGGCCGTACAGACTCCACGCGCCGAAACTCGGGCGCCCGAAAATCTGGGAGCCCGTGTTCATCTGGATCTGGCCCGGGGCATGGTTGAAGGCGTCAGTCGACATCCCGCGCACGATGGCCAGGTCATCCACGACGGACGCCAGATGGGGGAGCAACTCCGACAACTCCGCGCCGCACTGGCCGTGCCGTGCGAACTTGAACTTGGGGCCGAGCAGCTTGCTCTGAGGATTGATGAACGCGGCGCGGTAACCCTTCAGCAACTCCGGCGGTGGCAGTGTGCCGTCGAATTTCGCCAGCGCCGGCTTGTTGTCGAACATCTCCAGGTGGCTTGGCGCGCCGGCCATGAAGAGGTAGATCACGCGCTTCGCCCGGGGCGCATGGTGGGGCGCCTTCGGGGCCAGCGGATTCCGTGCCCCGACGTCCACGGCGAGGCCGGTTTCCTGCATGAGCCGACCCAGGGCGATCGCCCCCAGCCCGACGCCGCATTGGTGAAAGAACCACCGGCGCGTCACCGCCTTCGGATCCTGGCCGGCATGGAGATGGGACTGGCAGTTCATGGGCTGGTCATTCCCTCACGATCGCCTCATCGAGGTTTAGCAACGCACGGCTGACCACCGTGTAGGCGGCCAACTGGGTCGGGGTGGCCCACGCCGGCAGGGACTCGGGCACCGTCGATTTCCCCGTGCTGAGTTCATGAGGGTTCACCCAACCTTCCGCGATGCGCCGCTGCTGGCGAGCGAGCAACCCCCCGAGTTCACGCCGCTCGGCCTCGGTCGGGAGCCGGCTCAACACCCGGCGGAACGCGTAGTCCAACCGCTCCCGGTCGGTCGCTCCGCCCGACTCCAGGGTCCGCCGTGCCAACGCCCGTGCCGCTTCGAGGAAAAGGACCTCGTTCAGCGAGGTCAGTGCCTGCAGCGGCGTGTTGGAACGTGTCCGGCGCACGCAGGAGAAATCGCCGTTCGGCGCATCGAAATTCTGCAGCACCGGGTAGGGCACCGACCGGAACCGGAAGGTATACAGCGCGCGACGATAGCGGTCGGGACCCGTGGTTTCATTCCACACTTTCGGGCCATAGCTGGCCGGAGGACGGAACAGAAACTCGGGCGCCGGCGGGTAGACCGGAGGCCCACCCACCTTCGGCTCGAGCAGACCGCTCACCGAGAGCGCGATGTCCCGGACGATCTCGCCCTCCACCCGGAACCGCGGGCCCCGGGCCAGCCAGCGATTGGCCGGGTCACGCGCGAGCAGTGCGGGGCTTGCCGCGGAGGACTGCCGATAGGTCGCGCTGTGGACGATGAGCCGGTGCAGGTGCTTCAAGCTCCACGGCTCCACCCCACTCTCTCCGGGCAGGGAAACCGTCGGTTCCATCAACTCCACGGCGAGCCAGTCCAGCAAGTCGGGGTGCGACGGTGGCGGAGCCTGCGTGCCCAGATCCTCCGGCGTCTCCACCAATCCGGTTCCGAAGTACTGCTGCCAGACCCGGTTCGCCACCGCCCGTGCCGTGGTCGGC
>JBBQML010000221.1:0-7284 GCA_038328885.1 Verrucomicrobiota bacterium
CCACCACCCCTGCCCTGCGGATTCTCACCGACGACGCGCCGCCGGTCCCGGCTCCCGCTCCCGCCAATCGCACTCCCAAGCATCCATGAACGTCGAAACCTTCCGCTACGACAACAAGATCGTCCGGGCCTTCGCCATCGCCACGGTGGTCTGGGCGATTGTCGGCATGGCTGCCGGCCTGCTGGCCGCCATTCAGCTTTTCTACCCCGCGGCCAACCTGAACCTGCAGTACGTGACCTTTGGCCGTCTGCGCCCGCTGCACACCAACGCGGTGATCTTCGCGTTTGTGGGGAACGGCATGTTCATGGGGATCTACTATTCCCTGCAGCGGCTCTGCAAGGCGCGGATGTTCAGCGATGGGCTGAGCTGGGCGAATTTCTGGGGCTGGAACGGGATCATCGTGGCCGCGGCGCTCACGCTGCCGCTGGGATTCACCACCTCGAAGGAATACGCCGAACTGGAATGGCCGATCGACATCGCGATCGCGATCGTCTGGGTGATCTTCTGCGTGAACCTCTTCGGCACGATCGCCGTCCGTCGGGAGAAGCACATGTACGTGGCGATCTGGTTCTACATCGCCACCGCGCTGACCGTGGCCGTGCTGCACATCGTCAACTCCCTCGAGATGCCGGCGAGCCTGTTCAAGAGCTACTCGATCTACGCGGGCGTGCAGGACGCCCTGGTGCAGTGGTGGTACGGGCACAACGCCGTGGCCTTCTTCCTGACCACCCCTTACCTGGGCCTGATGTACTACTACCTGCCCAAGGCGGCCGACCGGCCGGTGTTCTCCTACCGCCTTTCGATCATCCACTTCTGGGCGCTGATCTTCCTCTACATCTGGGCGGGTCCGCACCACCTGCTGTACACCGCGCTGCCGGACTGGGCGCAATCGCTGGGCGTGGCCTTCTCGGTGATGCTCGTGGCGCCCTCCTGGGGTGGCATGCTCAACGGCCTGCTCACCCTCCGCGGTGCCTGGGACAAGGTGCGTCGGGATCCCATGCTCAAGTTCATGGTGGTCGCGGTCACCGCCTACGGCATGGCCACCCTCGAGGGTCCCCTGCTGTCGATCAAGAGCGTCAACTCGCTCTCCCACTTCACCGACTGGACCATCGCCCACGTCCACACGGGCGCGCTGGGTTGGAACGGATTCCTGACCTTCAGCCTGCTGTACTGGCTCTTCCCGCGCCTCTACCGCACCAAGCTCTACTCGGTGAAGCTCGCGAACTACCACTTCTGGACCGGCCTCCTCGGTATCATGTTCTACGTGGTCCCGATGTACTTCAGCGGCGTGACCCAGGGCCTGATGTGGAAGCAGTTCACCGCCGACGGCTTCCTGCAGTATCCGGCCTTCCTCGAGACCGTGATCCGGCTCCTGCCGATGCACCGGCTTCGCGCGGTCGGTGGCGCCCTTTTCATCCTCGGGGTGTTCATCATGGCCTACAACCTCTACAAGACCGCGAAGTCCGGGAAGTTCCTCGCCGACGAGGAGGTCCAGGTCGCCGTCGCCGTCGCCGCCACGGCGCACGAGGGCGGCCATTGGCACCGCTGGCTGGAGTCGAAGCCTCTGCTGTTCACGGTGCTCACCGCGGTGGCCGTGCTCATCGGCGGCCTGATCGAGATCGTGCCGCTTTACCTCATCAAGACGAACGTCCCGACGATCGCCTCGGTGAAGCCCTACACACCGCTCGAGGTGCTGGGCCGCGACCTCTACATTCGCGAGGGCTGCGTGGGCTGCCACTCGCAGATGGTCCGCCCCTTCCGCTCGGAGACGGAGCGCTATGGCGAGTACTCCAAGGCGGGTGAGTTCGTCCATGACCACCCGTTCCTCTGGGGTTCCAAGCGCACCGGTCCCGACCTCCATCGCGTGGGTGGCAAATACCCGAACGCCTGGCACTATAACCACATGGAGGACCCCAACACGACCTCCCCCGGCTCGATCATGCCGCCGTACCCCTGGCTGCTGAAGCAGAAGCTCGACACCAGTTCGCTCCCGGCCCGGATTCGGGCCTTGCGGAAGGTGGGCGTGCCGTACGCCGTTGGTTACGAGAGCGAGGCGCAGAAGGACCTCGAGACCCAGGCGAAGGCGGTCGTGGCCGGTCTCGAGACCGGCATGATCAAGGCCGAGCCGGACCGTGAGATCATCGCGATGATCGCCTACCTGCAGCGGTTGGGCACGGACATCAAGAACGTCGCGGTCGCCGCGACCCCCTGAAAGAGACCAGACCATGATCCGAAACGTCCTCACTCACGTCGGTGGCATCGAGCTCTACGGCATCGTGTCCGTGTTGCTGTTCTTCGCCTTCTTCCTCGGGATGCTCGTCTGGGCCTTCCGCCTGAAGAGCACACACCTGGAATCGATGGCCCTGCTGCCGCTCCGCGACGATCCGACGCCCCTGCACCCCACCACGCCGCCTCTCCACCCTGACCCCCGTCATCCCCGCCATGAATGATATCCGGGACCCCCTGCTGCTCGACCACGAGGCCGACGGCATTCGCGAGCTCGACAACAAGCTGCCCCGCTGGTGGGTCTGGCTCTTCTACCTGACCATCGTCTTCGCCGCAGCCTACCTCAGCTACTACCATGTGCTGGGCGCCGGGGACCTCCAGGCGGCGGAGTACCGCAAGGAGATGGAAATCGGCGAGAAACTCAAAGGGGCGGCGCTGGCCCAGTTCGAGGAGAGCCTCGGGAAGATGGAGCCGCTCAGTGAGCCCGCCGTCCTCGCCCAGGGTCTCCAGACGTTCAAGACCCTGTGTGCGCCCTGCCACCGGGAGGACGGCGGTGGCCTGGTGGGACCGAATCTCACCGACGACTACTGGATCCATGGTCCGACCTTCACCGACAACTTGAAGACCATCTGGAATGGCATCCCCGACAAGGGCATGGTGAGCTGGAAAGGGGTTCTCCAACCGAAGGACATCGAGGCCGTGGCCAGTTACATCTACACGCTGCGCGGCACCAAGCCGCCGAACCCGAAGCCCGCGGAGAACACCCTCCAGGCCCCCACCGGCCCGAGCGAGTTCGAGTGAGCGCCGTGAAGAAAGAGTCGTCCCCGCAGGACTCGACGGCCGAGGAGTCGGCCCTGAAGGGGGTCAACTGGAACGATTTTCGCGACCACCTCTCCACCTCCGACCAGCAGGGGCGGCGGGTCTGGTTGTACCCAAAGCTCCCCCAGGGGCGGTACACCACGGCCCGCAACTGGGTGAACCTCGCGCTGATCGCGATCATGTTCGGCGGGCCGTTTGTCCGCATCGACGGCAACCCCCTCCTGATGATGAACATCGTCGAGCGGCGGTTCGTGATCCTGGGGCAGGTCTTCTGGCCCCAGGACCTGCCCATCTTCGCCACGGCGATGCTGATATTCCTCACCGGCATCGCGATCTTCACCGCCGCGTTCGGCCGGCTGTGGTGCGGCTGGACGTGCCCCCAGACCGTCATGATGGAGGGTGTTTTCCGGAGGATTGAGAACTGGATCGAGGGGGATCACCACCAGCAGCGCGCCCTCGCGAAGGCGCCCTGGACGGCCGGCAAGCTCACCCGCGTTCTCGGCAAGCACGCCATCTTCCTGACGCTCTCCTTCATCATCGGAAACACCCTGCTCGCCTACATCATCGGGACGGAGGAACTGTACCGCATCGTCACCGACGACCCGGCGAACCATGTGAAGGGCCTGACCTTCATGGTGCTCTTCACCCTCCTGTTCTACGGCATCTTCGCCCGCTTCCGCGAGCAGGCCTGCACCTTCATCTGCCCCTACGGCCGGTTCATGTCCACCCTGCTGGATGAGAACACCATCGTGGTCGCCTACGACCACAAGCGCGGCGAAGCGCGGGGGACGCTCCGCCGGGCCCAGAGCTCGGCGGCCCGCCAGGCGGACGGTCACGGTGATTGCATCGACTGCAAGCAATGTGTCGTGGTCTGCCCGACCGGCATCGACATCCGGGACGGCACGCAGATGGAGTGCGTGAGCTGCACGGCCTGCATCGATGCCTGCGACACGGTGATGGACAAGGTCAAGCGGCCGCGCGGCCTGATCCGATACGCGTCGATCGACGGGATCGAGCGCGGGGAGGCGTTGAAGGTCACGCCGCGCCTGGTGGCGTACTCGGTCATCCTGGCGGCCTTGATCACCCTGTTTCTCTACCTGCTCTTCACGCGCACCGCGGTGCAGACGACCCTCCTCCGGGCGCCGGGCGCGCTGTTCCAGGCCCTGCCCAACGGCAAGATCGCGAACCTCTACCTGCTCAAGATCGTCAACAAGACCCACCACGAAGTGCCCGTCGAGCTGAAGCTGGAGGACCGGCCTGGCACGGTCCGGGTCATGGGCCAGGCGCTGCGCGTTCCACCGGAGAAGCTGATCGAAGCGTCGGTGCTGATCGAACTCGACCCGAAGGACCTGCTGGGCGGCACGACCCCGTTGGTGCTCGGCGTTTACCGCCAGGACACTGGTCCGACGCCCCGGCGGTTGGAGACATTGAAGACCGTGTTTGTCGGACCGCGCAACTAGCCCATGGTTGGCTCGGCCTCCGCTGGCCGGCCACCCCGTCCCATGACCCCCACCCCCGCCCCCGCCCTCTCCCCTCCGCGCTTCAACCCCTGGCCCTATGCGATCATCGGCTTCTTCGTCGTCGCGATCGGGTGCACCCTCGCCGTGATCTACGTCGCCACCTCGAATCGCTCGGAGTTGGTGGCGGGCGACTACTACGACCAGGAGATGCGCTACCAGGAGCGGATGGAGCAGATCCAGCGCACCCGCGTCTGGGAGCCGAGGATCGCGGTCACCCTCGACGAGGTGCGGCGCGAGGTGGACGTGCGTCTGCCGGTCGAGCACGCCGCGGTGGGGGCGCGTGGGCAGGTGGAGTTCTATCGCCCGTCCTCCGCGGGCGCGGACCGGTCCGTCCCCCTGGCCCTCGATGCGGCCGGGCGTCAGCGTATTTCGGTGGCTGACCTCGCGGCCGGACGATGGCAGGTCCGCCTGCGCTGGACGGTGGGGGCTGACGGATTCTACGCGGATCGGGACCTGGTGATTCCCGCGCTGGCCCGACCCTAGGCGGGGGAGACCTCGGCCATGGAACTCTGGACAGCCATCCTGCTCGGTGTCCTCGGCGGGCTGCATTGCGCGGGGATGTGCGGGCCCCTGATGCTCGCCCTTCCCGTCACCGGCCGCAGCCCCGGGCAGTTCGCGGTCGGTCGGCTGATCTATCACTCGGGCCGCCTGGCAACCTACACGGCACTGGGTCTGGTGTTCGGCTTGCTCGGGCGAACCCTGCTGCTGATCGGTGTGCAACGTTGGGTCTCGGTCGGGCTGGGCGTGCTCATGCTGGGGGGGGTGATCGCGTCGCCGCGGTTCCTCGAACTCCCCGGCATCGTGCGCTGGGTTGGTCAGCTCAAGAGTTGGATGGGGGGTTTTCTCCGCCAGAGGACCTTCTCCGCCCTGGCGGTCCTCGGCGGCTTGAACGGTCTGCTGCCTTGCGGGTTGGTCTACGCCGCCTGTGCCGGGGCAGCGGCTTCGGGCGACGGCCTGTCCGGCGCCCGCTTCATGCTGGCGTTCGGTCTCGGGACCTTGCCGGTGATGCTGGCGATCAGCCTGTCGGGCCGACTGCTCCCCACGGCCGTCCGGCTGCGCCTGCGGCACGTGATGCCCGTGAGCGTGGCGTTGCTCGGCGGGTTATTGATCCTGCGCGGCCTCTCGCTGGGGATCCCCTACGTGAGTCCCGACCTGGAGGCAGGGGCGGAGGGTTCCTGCCACGGTCCGGCCGCCCTGCCAGCCAGCAGCGCTGGCGGCTTGCCCTGAGGGAAGCTGCGCGCCCCCCGCCGGCTCACCGCCCACCGCCCACCGGAGCCTGGGCTCAGTACCTGATCCGCAGACGCGCGAGGTGCTTCTCGACCTCCTCGCCGAGGTCGTCCTGCTGGAAGTAGGAGTCACGGTTCCCGCTGACGTTCCAACTGTGCAGGAAGAGGAGCTTCGGCCCGTTGATCCAGCGGACAGCGCCGTCGATGGTGAGGTGGTTGGACCCCTTGGGGCGGCCGAAATTGTCCTTGTGAGGGGGCATCCCCTTGAACGCAGAATCCCGGCCGCCTCCCCAGGTGCCGTCGACCTTCATCACGGCATCAGCCGCGAGAACCCAGCCGGGGCCGGCCGTGGCGGTCTTCACCGGGCTGCGGGCGGGGAACGTGCCGGCCGGGTTGCTCCACCTCTCGATGCCGGCGTAATATTGGTAGCCAATGTTGAACTGTCGGTACTCGGGCTCGTAGGTAGGGAAAGTGGGCCGGTTGGGGCAGGTCCAGATCTTGGCGACCGACTGGTTGGTGGCGACGGGCAGCCCGAGTTGCTGTGCCGCGGCGGCTTCCGGTTCGTTGATGGAGATCTGCACCCAGTTGCCGCCGTCGAAGCGGGTCTTGAGCAGGACGTCGTCATTGTCCTGGGCATAGATGGTCATGCCGATTCCGATCTGCCGCAGGTTGTTCACGCACTTCGCCCGGCGACCCTGCTCCTTGGCCTTGGCGAGGGCGGGCAGCAACATGGAGGCCAGAATCGCGATGATCGCGATCACCACCAGAAGTTCGATCAGGGTGAAGCCTGGCTGGACGCGGCGGAGGGTGGGGGGACGTGGAGGGGGGGCGTGGACGGCGACGGACCGGGGGGAGGCTGGGGGGCGAAGGATGCTCATGGCCTTGGGGGGGGTGGTTGATGACGAACGCGCCGTCGGCGGCAGATGGGATGATGTTGCCACTCAACCTCGCCGATTGCTGTGATGCACGCCAAAAGTCGGCTGGCGGCCGGGGTGGAGAAAAATCGAGAGCCGAAGCTTGAACCGCCACGTGGTCTGACGGCAGTGTACGCCCAGTGCTCCCGTTCGCTCCAGCCAGCAAGCTCGACGTGTGGTCGGGGGATGCCTGCCTGTGGCCTCCGCGAGGAGGTTCGGAGCGGTCGGTGAGGCCCGTGGGTGTGGACCAGAAAATGGGTTGACACTCTGTTCGCATGGGCATACAGAAAGGGCACTTTTCAGCGACTCGAACGGGGGTTAACTGACAAGTTTTCAGTCATTTATGAAGAACATCCTCACGACTGCGGGGTTGGCGGCTGTAGCCGTCGCCGGATTCCAAACGACCTGCGCGGCCCAGGCGGTCAGCGTTGATGAGTCGAAGTGGTGGCATGTGAGCGCCGCTCTTCGCGGATTCTACGACGACAACTACACGATCGCCCCGAAGGACTTTGCCCGCGAGAGTTTCGGGTTCGAAGTTCGACCGGGGTTTGATGTGGGGCATCAGGGCGAACAATACTT
>JBBQML010000222.1:0-7281 GCA_038328885.1 Verrucomicrobiota bacterium
GTGCACAGGTCCGGCGAAACCCCCTCTATCTCGAAGTCGCCCTGCAACCGATTTCGCAGCCGGTACCCGAACCGGTGCAGTTCGCGGGCCAACTCGTGGTAGTAGGCGTTCTCGGCGAACTTCCGAGCCTTGAGGAGTTCCTGGTTCTCCAAGGCCTTCCACCGCTTCTCGGTCGGGTCCCAGGTGGCGTTGAAGACGATGGCATGCGTGTGGAGGTGGGGATCCAGGGCCCGGGAGGTGTCGTGGGTGAAGAGGGCGGCCACCAGGTTCCCGGTGAGACGAGCCTCCCTGACGCCACCTTTGCGCACCCTCGTGGCGGCGAAGGCTTCGAACTCCGCCAGGCCGGAACGCGTCGCCCGAGCATGGGCCTCCAGAATCCGCGAATCCCCCCCAACGAAGGCCGCCAGGGACACCGACTTCGGCGGCGAGAAGGTGAAATCGTAGAAGACCCGGCGGTTCGCGATCGTCTGGCCGTTCTCGGCGCGAACGGTGTTGAGGCGGGGGGTGAGGACCTCGCCAGTTCCCGGATGCCGGTTGTCGCAGAGGTGCAGGAAGGCCGCGGAGGCGACTTGGCTGGAAAGGCCGAGTCGTGCCGCACCCACCCCGAACCATTCGCCGGCGACGCGTTGGCCCTCGTCGTAGTAGTCGCCAACGCCCAGGTGCTCGGAGAAGTACGAGCGGGCGTTCTGCAGGCTGTATTGCGTCTGGGCCGTGACCACTGCGGAGACGTTGCCTGAACCTGGCCTGCAGAATGTGTTCCGCGCACACATTCTGCAGCCGTCCTCGTGATCCACTGCGCGCGGACATGGACAACGAACCGCAAGCCAATCTCTGCACTTCGGACACCGACCACCGTGAGCACAAGTTCACGCAGGTGGCCGAGGTGGATCGGGCGGTGCCAGGACTCCCCTGCCCTCCCAATGTCATGCTGTGGATTACGCCAAGGCCTCCGAGGGGACGAGCGGAACGAAGCAACCTCGAGTCCGCAAGTCGGATGGACGGAACTCAGCTGGAGCAACCCAACATTTGTCACTCGCCAAGCTGCGGACGTGGGAAAAGGACGGCTGTCATGGGTAGCAAGCGCCCCCTTCGGGGATCTTTTTTCACAGTGCACGCGTAACTCCTTACTGGCGTAAGGTGTTTGGCGACAACGCAGAGGGTGGCACTTCCCGCACGTTGTCCGCAACCCAGCACTCCCGCTCGTCATCACGAGCAACCTCAGGGGCATCCGCACAAGTGCCCTGCACGAGCGGTCGCCGGTGAGGCCAGCGAATCGACAGCGGTCCTTTCCCGACCGCCCACGAGCTGGCCGTAATCCGTCCACTGAACCGCTGATCCCGTTGCCCCGAGATGGACCTCAGCCCTGTCCCCAAGCCTTCCGACGAGGAGCTCTCGCGCCTGAACGCCCAGCACGGGCCGGCGCGTCCGCAGGCCTACACCGCACTGCGTCCTTGGCACGACCTCACCCAAGCCCTCCGCGCGAAGGGCGCCTTAGCCGAGACCGTGCGCCACATCCTGCGCGCGAGGAATGTGGAGGGCTCCGAAACCACCGTCCGCAACTGCTTCCGCGAGGTTCCCGGGGAGGCGTCCGCGCCGGTTCTCGCTCCGGGGCGGATGGCGCGGCGAGGCCCGCGCCCGAGCCCCTGCCCGCAGTCCCACCCTCGGCGGTTCCCGAAGCCCTTCAACATCCCCGTCCTCGCAGTCCAAGCTTCGCCAACCTCAAACGCAATCCAGACTCCGGTGGTGGTGGTGTGGTTGTGAGAGTTGAGAGCGGCCCACCGAACCGCGTTATCGCCCGCATGGGCGTGAGTTTGTTCGTTGCCAGTGCGTTGAATCTTGATGCGGATGCGTACCTGAAGCAGAGCCGGCTCAAGACGTCCGCCGTGATCGCCCCTCCGAGGTCCTGACGGCACACAGAGGCTCCAAAATGAAGCGAAAGAAGCGGTACATCGCCCGGATGGACGAGGTGATGATCACGAGGGAGGCGGACTCCGCGGTGATCGCGTACAAGGAGGAGGACGTTCCGACGACGCACCTCACCATCGGTCCCAGGATCGCGGGGATGACGGAGGATGAGATCTTGGAGCTGTTCAATGAAATCCTCCGCGTCGAGGCTCAGATGGCGCCCGACTACAGGCATGTGGCCGTGGAAGTCCCTCTTGGCTCACCGCAGATCGAGCACCAGGCGCAATGCCACCGGTGGACACCCCGGGGAAAGGTCCTGAGGTGCCTGATCGACTCGGGCGAAGACGGCGAAGCGGTCGTCCAGATTGACGATCACGAGCTGTCCATGGCGGAGCTCGGGCGCCTGTTGGCGACCTATGCGGGCTGGGGCATGCGAATCGAGTTCACGCCCGGGGACGAAACACACCGTCGCCCCTCCCTCGACGTCCGGGAACCCGATCCAGAATGATCAGGCCCGGTTGGAGCGTTCGGGTTCCCAGTGCTGGCAGGTCGAGCAGGATGGATCAGCGAGTGGGACTCCTCCATTCCTGTCGGCTGGTCTCCCGGAGAAAGCGGTCGACCTCGGTGCGCGGGATCAGGAGATGGCGCAAGGCGTTGGAGGCTCGCAGCCGCCGCCGGTTAATCAGGCGGCGGACCGTCTTCTCGCACACGCCGAGCGTCGCTGCGGTTTCCCGCACGCTGAGCGCCAGCCTCCCCGTGAACGGGGCAGGGGATCCGAGATCTCGCGCCGCGGCGCCCGTTGAGCCCGCTGGATCCACCTGCTCGGGATGGCCCCTGGCCTCGGATTGATTACCACCGTTTTCGCCGGACGCCTCTGCGTTGTAGGGGCGGCCGCTGGCGCCGGATGGAAGTCGGAGATGGGAGGAACCCGAGGTCACGTTCATGCCGCATGAGACCACGTCGGCGCGGTCCTGAGGTGTAGCGGGTACACATTCCGTCCTGCGCGTCTACGGTCATCCCCGCGATCAGCACTCGCATGCCATGGCTCAGGGGGTCACCTTTGGCCGGGTGCAGACGGAGGTTCCCACGACGCCCGCCGAGAAGCTGTGACGGAAGGCTGTACCTCCTCCTCGAACACCGCCGAGCCGACCAATCAGCGGATCACTGATCTTCGAAGGAGGATCCGCGTAGAGTCGAGGTTGACAGGCTCCCACCCGTCCTGGGCCATCTTGTTGGCCGCCCAGGTCAAGCAGAACTCTTCTTTGCTCATATCCTTGGGCATCTGGACCCCGGCCTGGAGCAGCCCGATCGATTCGCTTTTCTGGGGAGTGAGGAGTTGGATCCGGTCCGGGCCATCCCATCTGACGATCGCGACCTCGTACCGTGGAGCAACGTTCACTCCCTGGCCTCGCGCGATCAGCCCGGCCCCGAGTCCGGCGATCAGGGCAGCGAGCGTCAGGGCGGCAATGGGTTTCCGGTTCATTGGGTTCCTTCCTTGTGGCGAAGCGTGGGGCCGGGGCAGGAGCGGTGTCGGGGGAAGGTCAGTAGTAGGACTCCACGAGAACGACAGAAGGCACTACCACTTCCAAGAGTTCCTCGAACGGTTTAGCGGATCTAACCCCGGCTTGCGGCGATGGAATACTGATCCCGGGCACGGTTTCCAAGAGCAGCCTGAGGTAGGCGGTCTTCACCGCGTAGTTCACGGCTTGGGGGAGGCTGGCATCTCTCGCGAAGGTCCGAAGGGGACTCAGCGTGCTCGAAACGACCCCGATAACCTCGCCGCGGGTGTTGATCAGAGGGCCGCCTGAGTTGCCCGGTTGTGTCGGGGCGCTGATCTGAAATTGAGCAACATCGTCCTCCAACCCGGTCAGACTGCTGACGGTGCCTCGACTGAACTTGACCCTGATTCCTTGGTCCTCCGGGCGCGGGAATCCCAGTGTCCCCACTTCCTCCCCGAGCCGCACGGACCCGCTGCTCCCCAGGGGCAGCGGTGAGGTGCGCTTCAGAACTTTCAGGATCGCAAGGTCATTCCGAAGGTCCTTGGCCTCAAGACGGGCTTCCACCCTTTCGTCCGGGAAGATCACGATGATCCGCCTGGCATCTCGAACGACGTGGTGGTTCGTGACCAAATAACCGTCCTCGGTGATGGCGAAGCCCGTCCCGGTGGCCTTGGCCTCACCCGGTTCTGGCGATGCACGCCTCGATGGGGGGGGAGGGCTCGGAGGCGGGGCGGGGCTCGAAGCCGCGCCGTTTCCGCCCGAGACCAGATCCATTTCGAAGTAAACCTTCGACGGAATTCGATCCTCGCGGCCGAACCATGCCCCAGTGCCGTACACCTTCCGCTGGACCATCTGCCCATTCCGGGCTGGGTACGCGGTGATCACATACTCCGGGTTGCCGAAGTTATGAAACGTTCCGTCCTTGTCCCCGAAAACCTTGAGCGTAAGCGGGGTGATGCCGATCGAGTCGCCGTCGGCCTCGATCCTCACGCCGGGTTCGGACGCCTCCACCTGGACGAGGTAGGCGATGGTCCCGTCGCGCCCGCGCTCCGGCTTCCCTTGATCGGAGACCCTTGGATCGGAGCTCGCACACCCGGCCGCCATGAGGAGAACGATGCAGGCGGCGAGGGCGGCTTCCGTGCGCAGATCAGGCCGGGAGGAGTTCACAAGTGCAATCGATCGCAGAGTGCCAGGTCATTCCAGGCAAGAGCGTTGTGGTGGCGCAGGTTGTGGGATCGGCCCTCAACGCCGACCGCCGATGTTGTGAGGCTTCTCGAGATGAGAGGCGGGCGGGCGGCTTCCGTCGTGAAGAGAACGTCCCTGCCGTTGGCGTTTTCGTTGACCAGCTGCTCATCCCGAGTGGTTTCGGCCGATCCTGACATCTACTTGAGCTCCCAAGGGTTGCGGGGTGGTCAAACGCGGGTGCTGCGAACCACGAATCCACAGTCCCCACCCGCTGATCCGGCGTCTGGCTTGCAGCAGGCCCGCCGGCCGAATGGTGTTCACGCGTGTACCAAGCGTTGTTCGACGCCGCGAAGGCACTCCCCCTTTCGGAGCGTATCGAGCTCGCGGAGGCGCTTTGGGAGACAATCGCCGACGCGGGGTTCGAGCCGGCGGTGACCGAAGCACAGGCCGCCGAACTTGATCGGCGAGCGCAGGAACACCGCCGGAATCCTCAGGCCGCCGTCACCTGGGATCGGTTCCGCGCGGAACCCGCGGAGAAGCATGCTCCGCGGGGATGAGTTCCCGCATCCTCTCTCGCACGCTCGCCCGGCTCGACTGGAAGAGGCGGTTGCACGGCATGAGGGCAGGGTGTGTTGCCGATCTGGAGATGCTCGCGCAGTGCGGGTCCGCGGAGGAGATCGCAAACCGGGTCGAGTTCCTGCCGCTCTGATCGGAGCCTCGTGATGCCTTGGAGTCCCGCCTACGAACGGAGTACAACTGTAGGCAAAATCTCATATTCCATCCGATACCGGCTGCCCCGGAATGGTCTAAATGGGTCCGGATGTGCTCTGCGGAACACTCCCATCAAGCCTCTCGAAGTCAGCAGGTTGGGTGATCCAGACCGTGAGAGCCCGGATGGGTCCAACAGCCCCGAATCGAATTCGAAGCCCCATTGGCGCTTCACCGCTGCGCGAGTCCAGCTGTGTGGGGCGCGCGGGAACATTCCACCGCCGCGGACTCCGGAGCATACACGCTCGCGGACGATCGATTGCCTCGCCGACTCGACGGTCGCAGGATCCCGGCAAGATGATCGATTGGACGCAATGCGCAGCGGTCGAGCGGGTGCCCGGCAAGGTTGGCGGCGCTTGGGTCTTCAGGGCGACCCGGGTGCCCGTGCGGGCGCTGTTCGAGAACCTCGAAGCCGGAGCGCGGGTCGAGGATTTCGTTGAATGGTTCCCAGGGGTCACTCGTGAGCAGGTCCTGGCAGTGCTCCGACACGCGGAGGCGACACTGGCCGAGGTAGCCGCGTGAGGCGCCGTGAGGATTCCGTTCGATCAGGGTACGCCCGTTCCCTTGCGGCGCTTCTTGCCTCGCCATCTCGTCGTGACGGCGTTTGAGCGCGAGTGGTCAACTTTGCAGAGCGGCGATTTGCTGCGGGCCGCCGAAGCTGAGTTCGACCTGCTTCTAACCGTACCTCGCCCGCGCGAAGGTGGGAGGCATGCTCATTCGCCAGACCCTCAAGATTGAGTTCCTCGCCTATGGCGGCTTTCGTCACCCTCCCTTCAGTTCCATTCCGAGACTGGCCATCGGGTCCCGCACCATCCAACTGCTCCACCGAGTTCGACCTGGGCCCGCGGCCGGAGAAGCCGGCGGAACTCATTCTCTCGATGACCTTTCCTTCAGTCTGGCCGAGATCGCCGACGCGCGGGACCCGCCACACATCCCTTCCCGAAGCTGGCAGCATCGGCAGGGTCGTTGCCGTACATGCGGTTTCTCACCTCGCTGTTGGCCGTCGCGTTCGGAGCGTCCTCGTTCTCCCTGCCCGGCCAGGAGCAACCCGTCGTCGAGTATCGGTTCGAAGCGGTGCCGGCGGCGGTGATGCAAGGCGCCCCGTTCCCCGTCCGGGTGACGGCGCACGACCTCGCTGGAATGCCTGCGGCCCAGACCGACCGCTCGCTCCGCGTTTATGCCCGCAGCTACAGCACTCCCTCGATCGTGATCTCGGAGATCTCCCGGGACATGGGGGCCGTTGAGTTCACGAACCTGGCCGACACGCCGATCGACGTCGGCGATTGGGAGCTCCAGTTCGTGTTCACGTCGGAATTCGCCAACGGGGACCGGGTCCGCCTCCGAGTGCCCGCGCCTGCGGTGGTCCCACCTCGGGGCACATTCACCTGGCAAGCCCACTCCCAGGAGCCCGGCTCCTTCCCACAACTGGGCCTTGCTCGCGCCTTCCCCCCGACACCCGGGGCGAGCGGTTCGTTCCGGCTCCTCGATGCCGTCGGACAGGTCGTCGACGCGGTGGTCTTCGAGGACCCCCTGCTGCCGAGGCTATTCGAGAGGCGATGGAACGGGCCCAAGCTGGCACCCCCGGAGGGCGACGACGCAAGTCTCCAGCGGATCGGCTCCGTCAATACGTTCTCGGCTTGGGATTGGGTCGCGAGCGCGCCGAATCTCGGCGCGCTCAACCCGGGGCTGTTGTTCCCGTGGGCCGGTATCGCCCGCCCGACCGCCGTCGAGCCTGGAACTTTCCCGCTCTCAGCCGGCGTTGGAGTCGCTCTTCTTGTCCTGCCGGAAGCCGGTGCCCGAGTCACCCTGACGGTCGAGGATGGTGACGGGCGTCTCTTCGAAAGCGCCCCGATCCGGGTAGACGCCCGACCCGATCTCGTCCTCGAACTCCCCGCCGCGCTCCGGCAAGCGCGCGAATCAGCGG
>JBBQML010000223.1:0-7280 GCA_038328885.1 Verrucomicrobiota bacterium
GGGTGGCGAGCACGCCTTGGGGCTGCGTTGGTTCACCGAACCGGGCCGGCGCTATCGGGTCCAGGAGAGCGCCGCGGTGACCGGAGCGGACTGGAAGCCGGTCGGGGACAGCGTGCTCGGCGACGGACGGATCGCCCAGGTCGCCGTGCCGTTGCCGTCCACCGGTGCGCGGTACTTTCGGGTGACCCTGGAGTAGGCCGGGGGGGCGCTCCCCGCGAGGTCCGTCTTTTCAGCGCAACCTCATGGCGTGGAGGCTGGTGTCCGAGTGGTTGGTAACCCTTGATCCTTGGGGGCCTTTCTGATCGAGACCACCCAACGTCGCCGACGCACCGCGAACCACGCCAAGTCCTCCCGACTCGCCAGCTTGGCTTCCAGCCGCTTCGCATCCGAACGTGAAGGCGTTTGTGAGGACGAGGAGGTAGTCGTCGTGGGCGCCGCGGTAGATGTGGTGGCCTGATTATCCATTCCGATGTAATCGGACAAGCTGACCAGCTTGCGGACGAATGCCTGGTTTCCTGCCTGTCCGGCGTCGGTGCGCCCCCGATTCACGGTACCCGCTCCGGACTCAACATCGTGGTTCAAGGCCATTGCGGCGGCAAAGACGTCGGCGGTGATGAATGTGCTTTGCATGATACTGGCTTGTTTCGCTTGGTTCGTGATTTTGTCTTCATGATCGAGGGAGATTACCAACCCCGTGGACTTCGACTCAATGTGCGCCCGGAACTGCCGGTCGCGGCACTGGGGTGACAACCCCGGGTGAGGTTCGCGACCTGCTAGAGCCCGGATGTCCTGAGTCGCGAAGGACCACGAGGAGCCCCTGCAGGAAGCTCAGAGCCGAGAGATCATCGACGTCGCCTTTCAGGGTGGCCCCCGCTTCACCGAGGCCGAGGTGGTTGGCTGGCCGGCGAACCAGGCGATGGGGTATCCACCCCATTGCGCCGGGTGGATCATCATCGCAAATTAAAACAAGTTAGCAAAGTGACAGTGCACGGCAAAAAACCTCCATCCGGATGGCGACAAAGCATGAATATTGCGCGCGTCCATCGTGGCTTCCATGTCGAGCCGCATGGGTAATCAATGTGTCAGCACAACCTGACGACACAGCTCGGGACGTTGGCCGCCGTGATGATAGGAAAGTCACTCGACTTGACCACGCAACAACAAAGTAATCAGCGCAAAAAAGATGAAGACCCTCAAAGATCTGTTCTTGAATGAACTGGCAGACATCTACGATGCAGAGCGCCGCATCGTCAGGGCATTGCCTAAGATGGCGAAGGCAGCCACCTGCGATGAGCTGAAAAGGGCGATGGAATCCCATCGAAAGGAGACCGAAGGTCATGTGACGAAGGTGGAGGAGGTCTTCCAGTCATTCGACTTGAAGGCCAAAGGACAAACCTGTGAAGCCACCGTCGGACTTCTGAAGGAGGGCGAAGAAGTCGCAACGGAATTCAAGGGGTCACCGGCTATCAACGCGGCATTGATTGCGGCCGCCCAGAAGGTGGAGCATTATGAAATTGCCTCCTATGGATGTCTTCACGAATGGGCTGAGCTGCTGGGAAACAGGAAGGCTGCTGCTGTCTTGAAGGAAATTCTGGGCGAGGAAAAGGCTGCGAATGAATCGCTCAACAAGTTGGCCCACTCTTCAGTTAATAGAGAAGCTCTCGCTCCAACCGACCCAGACGGAGCAAAGGCCGGGCTCTCGGGGAGAAGACCGAAGAATTCCGGAGGAAATGTCCGGCCCCTTGCCGTCGGGGAGCCGTCGCGCCAGCTCCGGAAAGCGCCAGGGAACCTGGGCTCTTCAGTGTCGGCCAAAGGTGGGCCGCGGGCCAAGGCATGATCTGCCTGAGAAGATTGCTATCCGGATGATTTCACCGACAGTGAACCCAGCAAGATCGTGAATGCAGATGGAATCAGGAAAGAAGAATTAATATGACAAAACCAACCTCACAACCAAGAGACAAGCAGAAGGGCACCGACGCCAATTGTGATCCCATCACCGGAGCGCCAGGAGCGCACCCGGTGGGAACAGGAGTCGGAGCGGCAGGCGGGGCAGCGGCCGGGGCCGCCATAGGGGCTGTTGCCGGCCCGGTCGGGGCAGCCGTCGGATTGGTCGCCGGGGCTGTTGCCGGCGGTCTAGCAGGGAAAGCGGTCGCCGAGAGGATGGATCCCACGGTTGAGGATGCCTATTGGAAGACCAACTATTCGCAGCGCAAGTACGTTGAACGGAACACCCCTTACGACACGTACCGACCGGCATACCGCACTGGATATGAGGGGCGCAGTAAATATCCTGGAAAAACGTACGAAGAAGTCGAAGCCGACCTGCAACGCAATTACGAGCGGTCCAAAGGCAACTCGACCCTGGCCTGGGACAAGGCCAAGCTTGCCACGCGCGATGCCTGGAACCGAGTGGAGAAGGCCATGCCTGGCGACGCGGATGGCGACGGTAGATGACTCCGGATGGATGCCGCAGCCCGGGAGGGGGCTGCGGCATCCACGGCAGGCCCGACCCCGATCGCTGCCTGGCGCGGAAGTCCTGGGTCCAATGAGGCAAATACTCATGGCAATTCTCTATGCGATCCTGACTGGTTCAGTGATCAAAATTCCGGCCAGTTCTTGAATCGTGGAAGGCTCGGGGGGCTTTATCGTCATCAGATTGCCTGGCATTACCGGATTCCTGGTCGCAATCCACCTCGGCAAGGCATTGGACGGGTATCGGGAGGGAGAGCCGGCAGGGTTGATTGCTTCGGTGCTGGGGAACGTGTTCTGCTGGTGCTGCATCGACCAGCCGGGAGCCGCCCAGCCGAAGGAACGTGACATCGGGAGCGAAGGTATAACCGGCTGAGGAACGCTTCCACAGGCCGGGACTCGGTCATTCCTGGCTGTGAATCCATGCGCCCGGACATTCTCAAGTCCGTGAGACGCCTCAAACCGAACGAGCCTCCTCGTGGTGTGCGCGCGCAACTCCACCGTAAGACGCAAATGCTATTGTGCATTCTGGTTACAGTTCTGGTCACCATCTTTTGCACGGTTCTCTTTCTCAATCTCAGGTCGGGGGAGAAGCAGATCCGTTACGAGTTGGCTCATCGCTTTGCCGTGGAGCACCCACAGTTCCTGCGAACCATGGGGCTGTTGCTCGGTCCAGGTATGATCCCTGGCAACCGGGTGAAGGCGTTGCACAACGGAAATCAGATTTTCCCCGCGATGCTAGCTGCGATTCGCGGCGCTCGCGAGACCATAACCTTCGAAACGTACATCTATTGGTCCGGGGAGATCGGGCGAAAATTTGCCGACGCACTGAGCGAGCGTGCCCTGGCTGGGATAAGAGTACATGTCATGCTGGACTGGGCAGGCTGCGGAAAGCTCGAGACGAAATTTCTGGATGAATTGAAGGCCGCGACCGTGGAGGTGGAGATATATCACCGCTTGCATTGGTACAATCTGGCGCGCATCAACAATCGTACCCATCGGAAGCTGCTGGTCGTCGATGGCCGAATCGGTTTCACGGGAGGAGTCGGCATTGCTGATCAGTGGGAGGGACATGCCGAGTCGAAAGACCACTGGCGTGATTCGCATTTTCAGATTGAAGGCCCGGCGGTAGCCCAATTGCAGGCCGCCTTCATGGACAATTGGATAAAGACACGCGCACAGGTCCTTTTTGGCAGCAATTACTTCCCCGAACTCAACCCGGTGGGCGGCTCGCTGGCGCAAGGGTTCAAAAGTTCCCGAAGTGAAGGCAGCGCAAGTGTTCGCCTGATGTATCTGCTCTCAATCGCCTCGGCTGCCAGGACTATCCGCTTGCAAGCGGCCTACTTTGTACCGGATGAGCTGACGATTCAGACGTTTGTGTCCGCGCGCCAGCGAGGAGTGAAGATTGAGCTCATCGTGCCGGGACCGCACATGGATGCCAAAATTGTGCAAAACGTCAGCCGTTCGTTGTGGGGCGTGCTGCTGGATGCCGGCGTGGAGATTTACGAGTACCAGCCGACCATGTATCACTGCAAGGTGCTTATAGTGGACGAGGTCTGGGTATCCGTGGGTTCAACCAATTTTGATGACCGATCCTTTCGCCTCAACGACGAAGCCAATCTCAATATCTATGATGCCGCCTTCGCCGCGGAACAGGTGAGGGTATTCGAGGACGACAAGGGCAGATCCCGCTTGATAGCGCGGGCGGAGATCAAAGATCGGTCGGCATTCGGGAAAATGTCTGACAACGTGGCGGGCATCTTGCGTCGTCAGTTGTAATCCAAACAGGATCACCCTCGCCGCACAGGCCATTTCCATTACGCTGTACGACGGCACCGCCCAGCCGACGGAGCGCGACGGCGACCTTGGCCGCCACCTCGTGAACCACCTCCTCCCGATCGAGGTGCAGGTGCGATGAAGAGAACCATGGTGGGACACGACATCATCGCCATCGGGGCCTCGGCTGGAGGCGCGGCCACGCTGCCGAAGTTGATCAGGAGTATTCCGACCGGTCTGCCCCCCGCAGTGTTCATCGTGGCGCACATGGCAGGCCGCACTTCGCGCAACGCAGTCGCTCAGGCGGCAGGGGTGATCCCGGATGTGATCGCCGAGAGGACGGCCGGCAATCCACTCCATGGCCACACTCGAAAGGAGATCCCCAAGCACGCGAGGCCGCGCGTTAGGACCCGCGACGGCGCTCCTTCGCACCAGGCGTTCAGGCCTCCACGGAGAACCCGACTTTGATCGTCACCTGCCAGTGGTCAACCTTTCCTTTGTCGATGCTGCCGCGCGTCTCGACCACCTCAAACCAGCTCAGGTTCTTGACGGTTTTGTGGGCGCGGCGGATGGCCCGGTCCACGGCGTCCTCGATGGACGTGGTCGAGGTGCCGGTCAGTTCGATGAGTTTGTAGACTTGTTCTTTCATGTGTGTTCTCACGTTCCTCACCTGGGTTTGCATCCACGAGGCTAATCAACGCTGAGCGTGACGGTAGTGTCGCCGCGAAGGGCCTTGGAATAGGGGCAGGTTTGGTGTGCTTCCTGCATGATGCACCGGGCCTGGCTGGGTTCAACACCCGGGAGGTGGGTTTTGAGTTCAACGCCCAGGTGGTATCCACCCTGGGCGTCCTCGAGAAGGGTCACCACCGCCCGCACCCTGGAACTCTCCATTGGGTGGCCGAGTTTCTTGGCGGCGTTGGCGAGGGCGCCATTGTAGCAGGCGGCATAGGCGCCCGCGAACAACAGTTCCGGGCTCGGGCCCCGTCGCTCCAACCCCGGTTCCAAGGGGTTGCCGAGGGTGGCGTCGAGCAGGTGGTCAGGGTTCGCGATCGAGCCCGAACGTCCTCCGGTCGAGAGGGCCTCCGCGGTGAACAGGGTTTTCATGATTTGTGCCGTCGAGTCACCGCATCGTACACCCCCCGCGGGTCCCTCCAATGGGGTGATACCCTACTACCGGCGGGAATGCGGATTGATTTCCTTGGCGTTCTAGTAAGGAATCTAATGGCAAACATCTGCGTCGGCGGGGGGAGCGAGTCGTTGCGGACCTCATCGCCAAAGCACCAGGCCGGGTCCGGGCGGCTTTTGGGCATCCGAAGAACGCCGGCCTGGCGGAGGCGTTCCGGGCCTTGAATGCCAACGGCGATGACCTTCTCAAGTTGAAAGAGATCCAGGCGTACCCCGTGCTCGACCTCGAGCAGTTGTGGGGGATTTGTTGAACCTGGGGCAAATCATGGGATTTGGGGCGGGTCGCGAATCCCTCGTCGGCCTTGGGGTCGGCTTGCTCGATCTGAGCTCGTGCGACCGGGGACGCGGCGGAGAGGACGGCGAGGACGAGGATCGGGATTAGTCCGAGCCTGCCCCTGGCCCTGAAGATCGCGCGGCTCTTCAAGCGGTCGGTCGAGGAGATCTTCTCCGATGAAGTCGGAGGAAGGTCGCCGTGGATCGTGGCGCAGGTAGCGCTTGGCTTTCCGCTCGTTCCTTGGGTGCATCCCACGATGCATTCCGCGCTCGCGGACTATGACCTGGGCGCGCTGGAGCAGCGATTCGCCGACTGGGGACATTCCCCCGGTCACGCGGCCTCGGTTCTGCGCGCGTTCCTCACGACCGGCGACCCCACGCCCCCGGCCGATCGGCGGCTCCCGCGGGTGCTGAGCGAGCGTTTGCGCGAGCAGTTGGGCGGCCGGGCCGCCTCGGTCGCGGCTCGCCAGGTTTCGGTCGACGGGACCACCAAACTGCTCCTCCGGTTGGTGGATGGGCGCACGGTGGAGTCGGTGCTCATGCCGGACTTTCGCGGCGACCGGGCGGCGGGCTGTCTGTCCTCGCAGGTGGGGTGCGCGATGGGCTGCGACTTCTGCGCGACCACCCGCACGGGCTTCGAGCGGAACCTCTCCCCGGGCGAGATCGTGGAGCAGTACCTGGCGCTGCGCGCCGAAGCCCAGGCGGTCGGTAGACGCCTAGGCACGGTGGTGTTCATGGGGATGGGGGAGCCGATGCTCAACCTGGACAACGTGCTGACGGCGATTCGGCGGCTGGGGGACAACCGATTGGGGGGCCTGGGATGGCGGCAGATTACGGTCTCCACCGTGGGGATCGTGCCGGGGATCGACGCCCTCTCCGCGACGAACCTCAATGTCAGCCTGGCGGTGTCGCTGCACGCGCCGGACGACGCGACCCGCGAGAGGTTGCTACCGGTGGGGCGGCGGTTTCCCGTGGCGGACATCCTGGCCGCCGTGGATCGGTTCCAGGCCCGTCAGGGGCGTCCGGTCACGCTGCAATATTGCCTGCTGAGGGGCGTCAACGACACCCGGGCACACGCTGAACTGCTGGCCGTGGCGGTCGGCGCGCGGCGGGTGCATGTGAACCTGCTGCACTACAACCCCACGGGAACCAGTTTGCGCGGGGTGGACTTCATGCCGTCGACGGACTCCGACGGGGAGGCTTTTGCGCGGGTGCTGCACGGACACGGGATCGTGGCGCATTTCCGCCGGTCACGCGGACCGGAGATCGACGCGGCCTGCGGCCAGTTGCGGCGGCGTGAGGGGGAGTCGGGTGGGGCCGCCGCGTCGCTGCGAGACACCTGATTCGGGTGGCGATGGGGCCGCGGCTCGGAGCCCACGGCTGCCATCTGCAGCCGTCGCCCCGCGACTCGTTCCGGGATCAGGGTGCCTCGAAGAACAGGTAGAGCGGACTGCCGGTAACCTCGGCGACGAGGGTGCCGTCCGAGCTCTGCCTTGCCTCCGGGGACGAGGAGGGCGCGTCCGGGGAACTCGAAGGCGTAACATAATTACTGGCCTTGTTTTTGAGATTATCTTTGC
>JBBQML010000224.1:0-7260 GCA_038328885.1 Verrucomicrobiota bacterium
GGAGATCCGAGGGCGGAGGGCGGAGGGCGGAGGTCCGAGGTCGGAGGTCGGAGGTCGGAGGTCGGAGGTCGGAGGTCGGAGGTCGGAGGTCGGAGGTCGGAGGTCGGAGGTCGGAGGTGCCCACGACGTGCAACGCGGAAAGGCGAGGATGAATGACATGCTACGCGCGATTTTCGGCTGGATCGTCTCCGCCCTCCCCACTCCCGACTCCCCACGCCGCCGGCTGCCGGCGGCCCTGGTCGCGGTACTCCTCATCTTCGGGCTGCATGCGGCCACGACGGCCACGGCGGCTCCGGCGCACGTGTCCCTCGCGGGCGCGTGGCGGGTGGGGTTGGATCCGACGGATGTCGGGCAGAAGGACGCGTGGTTCGAACGGCCCCTGGCGTCCGAGGTCGACCTGACGCTCCCGGGGACCACCGATCTGGCGGGTCTCGGTTTTCCTCTCGACCCTGAAACGCTGCGTTACGACACGGGGTTTCCCTACACCCGTTTTCCAGGAGTCGCGGAGCCGGAGCGTGCAGACGCGCGTGGCTTCTTGGCGCGTCGACACCTCTATCTCGGGGCGGCCTGGTACGAGCGCGAGATCGACATCCCCGCCGCCTGGCGGGAACGGGTGGTTGAGTTGTTCCTGGAGCGGGCGATCTGGCGGACCGACGTCTGGGTCGACGGCCGGCACTGCGGTTCCGCCGACAGCCTGGCCACACCGCACGAGCACGTCCTGGGCGTCCTCGCGCCCGGCCGGCATCGGCTGACGCTGCGCGTCGACAACCGGATGCTCGTGAACCTTTCGACCATCACCCATGCCTACGGGCCGGAGACCCAGACGCGCTGGAATGGGGTGGTGGGGCGCATCGAACTCTCGGCCCGGTCGCCGTTAGCTCTGCGTCGCCTTCAGGTTCACCCGGCGGCCGACCGGCGATCCGCGCGCGTGGTGGCCAGCGTGGAAGTCGCGGAGGGGCAGGACGGCAAGGGGTTGTTGCGCCTGGCGCTGCATCGCGAGGACGGCAGAGGCAAGCCTCTGGCTACCCGCGAGGTGGCGGTGCGACCAGGGCCGGGTGCGGCGGTGGTGGTGGGCGTGCTGCACTGGGACGCACCGGCCCAGGCCTGGGACGAATTCCATCCGGTGCGGTACCGGGTCACCGGCGAGTTGGTGCCCGCTGCGGGCGAGGCGTCGTCGGCGTCCGTGCTATTCGGCTTCCGTCACGTGGAGCGGGATGGACGGGCGTTGCGGGTGAACGGTCGGCGGGTTTTTCTGCGTGGCACCCTCGATTGTGCGGTGTACCCGCGCACCGGCCATCCACCGATGGCGGTGGCCGAGTGGTTGAAGGTCCTCGGGACCGTGCGGGAGTACGGTTTTAATCACGTCCGTTTTCACACCTGGTGCCCGCCCGACGCGGCGTTCGAGGCGGCTGATCGACTTGGGTTGTACCTGATGCCGGAGACGGCGGCGTGGGTGGACGACTGGACGCGCGAAACCTTCAGCCGACCCTCGGCGATCGGGAAGGACCCAGCGGTCACGGAGTTCGTCCGGGCCGAGATCGGTCGGATCGGCGAGGCCTACGGGGATCATCCCTCGTTCGCGCTCTTCTGCATTGGGAACGAGTTCGGGATGCAGGGCACGGATTGGGAAGCGGTGGCGGCATGGGTCGAGGAGGCGAAGCGTGCTGATCCCCGGCGGCTCTACACCGGCACCGCGGCCCGGCGGAACCTGGGGCCGGACGACTTCTGGGTGACCCACGCCGCGAACGGCAAGGGCACGCGCGGCGTCGGGCCGGCGAGGACGGACTGGGACTTCGCCTCGGCTGCGTCGTCGTCGCCGGTACCCCTGATTGCCCACGAAACGGGCCAGCGGCCGGTGTTCCCGGACTACGCGGACCTGCTGCCCAAGTTCCGAGGACCGCTGCTGCCCTCGAACTACGTCCGGTTGTGTGATCAGTTGCGGACGTCTGGGCTTGCCCCGCAGACGAAGGCGTTCGAGCGGGCTTCGGCGCGCTTCCAGATGGTGCAATACCGGGCCGAGCACGAGGCCATGCGGCGGACCGCGGACTATGCTGGCTACCAGTTGCTGATGTTGAACGATTTCACCGGGCAGAGTGAGGCCCTGGTCGGGATCCTGGATCCGTTCTGGGAGTCGAAGGGCGTGGTGCGCGCCGCCGAGGTGCGGGCCTGGAATGCGCCGACGGTCCCGCTCGCCCGCTTCGCCCGCTACACGTGGAACACGACGGACGAGTTCCGCGCCTCGTTGGAGGTGGCGCACCACGGACCCGGGGAACTCTCCGCGGCGCGGGCTTCCTGGGAACTCCGGACGCGCGCCGGGCGTCGGCTCGGCGGCGGGCGTTGGGAGGGCGTGCGCGTGCCGACGGGCACGGTCACGCCGCTCGGTGAGATGGCGGTGTCGTTGACCGGGCTGGACCGAGCCACCGCGCTTCGCCTGGATGTACAGGTGGGCGCCGCGCGTAACCACTGGGACGTCTGGGCCTATCCGCCCGACGAGGTTCTGACCCCGAACAACGTGGCGGTCGTCACGGCCTGGGACCCGGCCACCGAGACGCTGCTGGCCGAGGGGCGCAGGGTGGTCTGGCTGGCACACGGGACCAAGGGCCCGCGGGCGGCCCAGACCGGGTTCGAATCCGTCTACTGGTCGGCGGGTTGGTGGGGCAGCGCGTTCTCCTCCCTCGGGGTCCTTTGCGATCCCGGGCATCCGCTGCTGGCAGGCTTCCCGAACGATGGCCACAGCGACTGGCAGTGGCGCGAGTTGACCCAGGGGGCCACGACGTTGCTGCTCGACGGCGCGCCGACCGGGTACCGGCCCGTGGTGCAACCCGTCCCCGACTTCCACTTCAACCGGTTGCTGGGTCAGGTGTTCGAGGCGCGGGTGGGGCCGGGCCGCCTGGTGGTGTGCGGCTATGATCTGCGGAGCGACCTTGCCGGAAGGCCGGCGGCCCGGCAGTTCCGACGATCGCTGCTGGAGTACGCCGGTTCACGCCGGTTCCGCCCGACGACGGGGCTGTCGCCGGAGTTCCTGCGCGGGTTGGCCGCGCGAGGCGAGTAGCCGTCGACGTGACTTCGGCTCACGTCACGACGGTTGCGTGGGTGACGGTGGATGCGGATGGTTCGTCACCGACCGCATGAACTTCTCCGTGCTCGATCTGGCGATCTTCGTCGCCTTCTTCGTCCTGGTGCTCGTGTTCAGCTTCGTGAAGAGCCGGGGCGGCAAGGACACGGCGGGGTATTTTTTGGGAGGCCGGAGCCTGCCCTGGTGGCTCATCGGGGTCTCGGTGGTGGCGGCCAACATTTCCACGGAACAGTTCGTGGGGATGGCGGGGCAGGCGGCGGGCGGCGTGGGCCTCGCGGTGAGTGCCTGGCAGTTGACGGGGATCGTGGGGATCGTGGGGGTGGCGTGGTTTTTCCTCCCGCGCTTCCTCCGGGCGGGGATCTACACCATGCCCGAGTACCTCGAATACCGGTACAACGGCCTGGCGCGTGGCATCATGTCGGTTCTCACCGTCACCATCTACGTCACGGTCACCACCTCGGCAGTCCTCTCCTCAGGGGCGACGACGCTCGAGACGGTGTATGGGGTGAGCCTCGGGTGGGCGGTCGTTCTCATCGCCGGCGTCGCACTGGCCTATGTCGTTTGGGGAGGGTTGCTGGCGGCCGTGTGGGCCGATCTGTTCCAGGGTTCGGCCCTGCTGATCGGAGGGCTCATCACGGCCTGGGTCGGGCTGGAGGCCTGCGGCGGGCCGTCGGAGTTCTTCACGCGCAACGCGGACCGGTTGCACATGTTTCTCCCGCGGGATCACGCCGAACTGCCCTGGACGGTGCTGCTGGGCGGCATGTGGATCCCGATCATTTATTACTGCGGGCTCAACCAGTTCATCATGCAGCGGACGCTGGCGGCGAGGTCCCTCAAGGAGGGCCAACTCGGGGTGATCCTGGCAGCCTTCCTCTGGCTGCTGGTCCCGATCGGGGTGGTCTTGCCAGGCATCATGGCGCGGCAGTTGTACGGCGACCAGATGACCCGGCCGGACGAGGCTTACCCCCTGCTGGTGCGGCACCTGATCCCGAATGGTGTGCGTGGGTTCATTTTCGCTGCCCTCGCCGGCGCGGTGGTGAGCACGCTGGCCTCGGTCCTGAATTCCGCGTCCACGATCTTCACGATGGACCTCTACAAGCGCTACGTGCGGCGCGGGGCGAGCGAGGGTTCCCTGGTAGCGGTGGGCCGGGTCAGCACCGTCGTGTTCATGGCGTTGGCCTGCGGGGTGGCGATGTCTCCGGTCCTGAAGGGCGGCGTCTTCGCCTTCATCCAGGAGTTTCAGGGTTACATCTCCCCGGGCATCGTCGCCGCCTTCATGGTTGGCTTCGTGGTGAAACCAGCCCCCCCGCTCGCCGGCGTGGCTGCCCTCGTGCTGAGCGCCCCGGTCTACGGGCTGTTCCAGTGGCTCTTCCCCGAAGTGCCGTACCTCCACCGCATGCTTTGGACCCTGGGCCTCCTGGTCAGCGTCATGGCGGTGATCACCGTGCTGGCCCCACTGTCCGAGCCGAAAGTACTGCCGGTCCGGAAGGAAATGGATCTGCGCACCTCCCCGGTGGTCTACGTGTCCGGTGCGGTGGTGATCGCATTGGTGGTGGCGTTTTTCGTGGTGTTCCGGTGAGTCGGGGTCCGGGGTCCGGGGTCGGAGGTCGGAGGTCGGAGATCCGAGGTCCGGGGTCGGAGATCCGAGGTCGGAGGTCGGAGGTCCGAGGTCGGAGGTCGGAGGTCCGAGGTCCGGGGTCGGAGATCCGAGGTCAGAGGTCGGAGATCCGAGGTCGGTGGCTCCAAACTCCACACTCCGCTCTCTACGCGCCGCAGGCTACCCCCACGCCGCAGGCTACCCCCCACGCCGCAGGCTTACTGCGGCTGCCGGGTGCGGTAGAACCGTCGTGGGGCGTTGCCGGCAGTGTTGTCCTCGAGTTCGATCGTGCCGTCGACGGGTCGGACGGTGGCGGGGAGCGTCAGCCAGGCGGCGATGGGTTGGGTCGGGTCGTCGGTGGCCAGGAGCGAGAGCCCGTTGGTGACCGAGGGCGGCAGGGGCGTGCCGTCGGCGCTGCGGACCACCACGCGGACGCTGCCGCCGGCGTAGGTCACGGTGGGTGCCAGTTGGAGGGCCGCCGGCGGGGTGGAGGGTGCGATTTCCCAGGCGGCGATCTGCGTCGTGCTGCGGGCGTAGAGGATTCCGTCGTTGAGAGCCGGGCTGTTCCAGCACTTGCCCTCCACGGCCTGGAACCTCTGGAGTTGGCGGTAGGCGGTCGGGTTAGGTTCCACCAGGACGGCTTCCCCCGATTCGTTCAGCACGAGCAGGTGATCCCCCGCCTTCAGGATGCTGCCGTAGCCGAGTTCCCGGGTGCCCACGGTGCTCACCTTCCATTGCTCGGTGCCGGTCGAGGTTTCCACACAGCGAAGCGTGGTGCCGCTCTGGCCGAAGACACCGTAGAGATAGCCTTCGTGGGCCACGGGGGTCGCCCAGTGGCACATGTGGGCGCTGCGCGCCTTCCAGAGTTGGGCGGCGGTGGCGCCCGTGCCCGACGCGGTGACCCGCACCACCCCGGATCCGGAGGAATAGGCGGCGGAACAGTACACCAGATCGCCGTCCACCACCGGGGATGCCGCGGTCGAGGTGGAGTAAGGGAAGGCGAATCGCCAGAGCAGGTCGCCGTTGTCGGGGCGGACGGAGACCAGGCCGGTTTGGGCGAAGAAAATCACCTGGGGCACGCCGGCGACGGTGGCGGCGATGGGGGTTGCCTGGGTCATCCGGTCATCGTGCCGGCGCCATGCGGTCGTGCCGTCGGACTTCCGGACGGCGGTCAGCCGGTTGGGACCCGAGTTGGCATTCACGTAGATCAGGTCCCCGACGATCACGGGCGACGAGGCGTTCTGCCAGTTGATCACGCTGGCGCCCAGTTCCGCCGGGAAGTCGCGCTTCCAGATTGTGGCGCCGGTGGCTGCGTCGAGACAGTAGAGCCGCAGGTACGTCGTGAAGACATAGACGCGGTCGCCCTCGACCACCGGGGTGGAGCGGGGGCCGTCATCGTTGCCCACGCCACCGTTGGGGTAGTCGGCGAGGTCCAGGTTCACGGCCCAGAGTTCCTTGCCGGTGGCGGCTTCGAGCGCCACGGCGAATTCCCGATCCTCACCGCCGACGGGACGGCGAGCCTGGGTGAAGGCCCGACCTCCGGAGATACTCAGCGAACTGAGGGCTGGGCCCGTGCTGATACGCCAGAGCAGCGTCGGGGGTTGGACGCTCCAGTCGGTCCGGAAAGGCCCCGTGTAGACGCCGTCGTGCGTGGGGCCCCTGTAGTGGGTCCATTCGGCAGCATGCCCCAGGGGGGTCAGGGAGGAGGCGCCGAGGCTCAACCCCAGGCAGGCGACGGCGAGCGACGGGGCCGAAGCCCGCACAGGGGGTGGGGACCTCTGCATCACGATGACAACAGAAGCCCGGGAACACACGGACGTCAAAGGGCGACTTGCGTTCCCGGCGGGCCGACCGGGCGGGCGGGGATCCCGTGCATCCCCAGGTTGTCGGTGCGGTGGACCGTACCAAAGCGGCGGCGCGCGTTGCTTCCCGCCGCACTCCAGGAGGAGCGGCGCGCCTTGGAGTGCGCCGAGGAGCCCGGCGAGGCGGCGCTTTGGTATCCGGTCACCCACAACCTCTGGATGCACCGTCGGGGATCGTGGGTTGATCTCCGGCCTTGCCCGTCGCTGGAGGCCGCGGAATTATCCGCCAGGATTCCCGGTCGCAAGCTCAACTGATTCAGCATTTATGGGGCGCATCTACAACAACATCGTTGAAACGGTCGGCAACACTCCTCTGGTCCGGCTGAACCGCATCCCCGGCAGCCTGGGCGTGGATCCATCCACTTCCGTTCTGCTGAAGTGCGAGTTCTTCAACCCGCTGAGCAGCGTCAAGGACCGCATCGGCATGGCGATGATCGAGGACGCCGAGCAGCGCGGCGTCCTCAAGGCGGGCACCACCATCATCGAGCCGACATCGGGGAACACGGGCATCGCGCTGGCGTTCGTGGCGGCGGCGAAGGGGTACAAGCTGATCCTGACGATGCCGGAGACCATGTCGCTGGAACGGCGGACCCTCCTGGCCATGCTGGGTGGCTTTTGGGGGCGAAAGGGCGATGGCTATCCAGGACCCACGATGATCGGACGCGGCCTCACGTTGCTCGCCGAGCTCGTGCGCTTCTCCCGGCTCACCGCAAACGCGCCACCTC
>JBBQML010000225.1:0-7248 GCA_038328885.1 Verrucomicrobiota bacterium
GCAACGACGTCGACACCGGCCAGGAACTGCTCGACTGCAACCGGCGCCTCACCGAGGTGCGTGAACAGGTCGCGGAATTTCTCCGGCACGGTGCCGAGGACCACGTGTACTGGGTCGAGCGGGGCGGACGGACCCAGCGCAACCTGGCCCTTCATGCCGCCCCGGTGGACGTCGCCGCCTACCTCCGCCGTCGACTTTTCGGCAGTGAGACTTCGGTGATCATGACCAGCGCCACGCTCGGCATGACCGCGAAGGAGCAGGGAAGAACCGGGAGCGCACCCGCGACGGCCGGCGCGGCGGCCGACACCCAGCGGGAGCCGAGAGCCAGGGCCGACGCGGATCCCGCCCGCCGGGACGCCCTGGCCCTGGCCTACTTCACCCGCCGCGTGGGCGCGGAAGCCGCGCGGGCCCTGCAAGTCGGCTCACCCTTTGACTATGAACGCCAGATGAAGGTGTTCGTCGCCAACAAGATGCCGGATCCACGCGACGCCGGCTACCGTGACGCGTTGGCGCACTGGATCGAGCACTTCGTCCGCCAGACCCACGGCAAGGCGTTCGTCCTGTTCACCAACACCCGACTGATGCAGGAGGTGGGCGAGCGGATGTCGGGCTTCTTCGACACCCTTGGCCTCGCCTGCTTCGTTCAAGGCACCGGCGTGCCCCGTTCCACCATGCTGGAGAAGTTCAAGCAGGACGTGGACTCGGTCCTGTTCGGCACGGAAAGCTTCTGGCAGGGAGTGGACGTGCCGGGGGACGCCTTGAGCAACGTGATCATCACACGCCTGCCCTTCGCTGTCCCTGACCATCCGCTGGTGGAAGCGCGCATCGAGGCCATCGAAGCCCGTGGCGGCAACGCCTTCGCGGAATTCTCCCTGCCCGAGGCGGTGCTCAAGTTCCGTCAGGGCGTCGGCCGACTCATCCGCTCGGCCACCGACTCGGGCATCATCGCGGTGCTCGACAACCGGGTCCTGACCAAGCGCTACGGCCGGGCGTTCCTCGACGCCATCCCCAGATGCCCACTGACGGTGGTCTGAGCGTCCCCTGGTGAGCTCGCTGACGACGACCGGCCCAGCAACAGACCCCCGCGGAGGAGCTGCGGGGCGGTCGCGCAAGCCCCGGAGCTGCATCCCAGGGTCATTTGGCCACGGCCCGGTAAAACGCCGCACCAGCGCCGGTGGCATCCGAGACGGTGGCGGGCGACGGGTAGGTCCCGATCTCGGTCCAGACGCGGAGGTCGGGGGACTTCTGGACCCCATACTCGCGCCCCGGAGTTCCGGTGAGCGTGAACGAGAACGTACCGCCGACCACCTGCGCCGCACCGAGCGTCGCCGGCCCGGCCGCGCCCCCGCGTTTGATCTCGTAGGCGCGGAGACCGTTGTTGGTATCAAGGACGAACAGACGGTTCCCGCCGAAATCCATGCTGCCGGTTCCGTTGACATTGGGCTGCTCGGGTGGGATCAGCCGCTGATCGAGGAGGACGGGGTTGTCGATATCGGCGAGGTCATAGAGCACCACGTTATCCGGGGTCTCGAGCGCCACGCCCGCCAGCAGGTTGCTGCTGGCCTGCACTCCGATGATACTCACGACCGTGGGCACCAGGGTTGCCGCGTAGTTCCGGGACAGGGTGGCCGTGCCCGCGACAGGGTTGAAGGCGACGTGCACCAGGGGTTGGCCATTGGCGGTGCCGAACACCGAGTCACCGGGTCCGAAGGCAATGCCCAGGCCGAACGCGGTGGCGGGCACGTCGGCCACCGGGAACACCTGGCCGTTGAACGCGAACCCGTCGGGGGCGACCCTTGGGGTCAGATCTAAATTGTTGACTATCGCTCGCTCCGAGTCGTCGTCTCCCCGGTGTGCCGTGCCGCCCCGCCCGGGGCCGGTTCGGCGGCGCGGGTTGCGCGAGCACTCCGCTCAACTGCCCGGTCGCAACGCCGCCAGTCCCGCCTGAAAATCCACCGGCAACGGAGCCTCGAACTCCATGGCGCGGCCGTTCACCGGGTGCTCAAAACCGAGCCGCCAGGCGTGGAGCAACTGACGCGGTGCGCGGTAGCCGGTCTCCTCGAACAACCGGGAGTTGGCACGCTTGCCGTAGACGAGATCGCCGACCACCGGGTGGCCCATGTGCTCGAAGTGCACACGGATCTGGTGCGTGCGTCCGGTATGCAGGGTCGCCTCCACCCACGTCGCGCCCGACAACCGCTCTGCCACGCGGAACTGCGTCCAAGCCTTACGCCCGCCACTCACCACCGCCATGCGCTGGCGATGGCTTGGGTGCCGTGCGACATCGACTTCGATATCCCCGGTGGAGGCGGCCACCCTTTCGCAGACGACCGCCTGGTAGACCTTGTGCAGACTGCGTCCGGCGAACTGCGCGGCCAGGGAGACATGGGCGGCGTCATGCTTGGCGACGACGAGGCAGCCGCTGGTATCCTTGTCGAGGCGGTGGACGATCCCCGGTCGCGCCACCCCGCCGATGCCGCTCAACCGTCCGGCGCAATGGTGCAGCAAGGCGTTGACCAGGGTCCCGTCCGCATGCCCCACCGCCGGGTGGATCACGAGGCCCGGGGGTTTATCCAGGACCAGGAGGTCCTCATCTTCGTACAAGACCGACAGCGGGATGTCCTGGGGCTGGGCCTCGGCCGGGATGGGGGGCGGCCACGCGACCTCGATCCGGTCTCCCGCCCGGGGTGCGTGGGTGGGCTTGGCCTGGCGACCGTTGACGCGGATGTGTCCGGACTCGATCAGGCGCTGGATCGTGCCCCGGGAGACGTCAGGGAGGTGCTGGCGCAGGAACGTATCCAAGCGTACGCCGGGTTCCGAAACGGCGACCTCGAGCGTGATCGGTTGGCGAATCATACGAGCGGCGCGATCTCCGGCGGGGAAGCCGCGGCGGCCGGCAGGGGTGTGCGGCGGCGCAGGAGGTACACCACGATCCCGGCGAGGAGCAGCCCGGCGCTCACCCACTGAGCCGGGGTTACGACTCCACCGGTGAGTGCCGCGACGGGGTAGTCCCCGCGGTAGAGTTCCACGAACGCGCGGAGCAGCGCGTAGAGCATCAGGTACAGAGCAAAGACCTGGCCCTCGAACCTCCGCCGCCGGAACACCCAGGCCAGCAGGCCGGCGAGGGCGAGTCCCAGCAATGCCTCGTACAATTGGGTAGGATGCAACCGCGCATCGGGCAGCCCGTAGCTGGCGGGGTAGCGTATCGCCCAGGGCAGTTCGCAGCGCTGCCCGTAGCAACATCCGTTCAACAGGCACCCGATGCGGCCGAGCGCGTGGCCGATGGCCAGGCTGGGGGCGAGGATATCCGCCATCCGCCAGCCGGGGATGCGCCGCCAGGCACACCAGGCGAACGCTGAGACCGCCGCCAGCAAGAACCCCCCGTGGAACACCAGCCCGCCATGGTGGACCATGAAGACCTCGCTGAACGGCTGGTTCTGAAAGTCCCGCTCCCAGTAAGTGGCCACGTAGAGCATCCGCGCCCCCACGATGCCGGCGAGGATCAACACCCAGAGGAGGTCCCACACGGTGTCGGGTGACACCCCGACCCGCGGCGCCCGCCGGGCAGCGGTCCAAGACCCCAACCAGAACCCGGCCGCGACGAACAAGCCGTACCAGGTGATGGTCAGTGACCCGATCTGAAAGGCGAAACGGTCCACGTGCCACGGAGGCTATTCACGCGCCCGGCGCTGGCAGAAGCGCAAAAGCAGGCTGCGCCTGGGGGTTTCCGTTGGATCGGAACCGACCATTGCAGCCCAAAGGACGCCGCAACACCCACCCAACCTCCGGCATCGATTCAGCGGTGCCCCACCGGCCCGAGCCGCACCCCTGATTGTTGCGAGAAGAGCGCTTGCCCCGAGCGGACTTCACCCTAACCTCACCGCCGCGCGTGGGCCCCCACCCCGCCTGAAGCTCGTTCCCTGTCTCCTGAAGCAATGTTTCCATGGACTCGAACCAACTGAAGCAATGTGTAGGTATCGGCGAATCCATCCCCTGCCGGCCGGACGCGCACCTGGTCCAGTGCATCAACTTCCGGCTCGCCTCCCTCGGCCTCCCCACCTATCGCCACGCCGCCGCCTCGAGCCGCGAATGGACCGACATGGTCCACGCCCTCCTGGCCCACCAGCGCGAGACCGACCGACTACTCGCCAACTACCTGCCGCCCGCCGACTGGCGCATCCAGAACTGGCTCGACGAGTACCTCTACGACGCCGTCACGCCCGTCCGCCTGCCCCACCAGACGTTCGTACTCTATCGCTACGGAATCGCCCGGGCCCTCTCGCTGCCGCCCGCGGCCAACCACTTCCGTTCGCCGATCATCGACACCTACCGGACCAAGAACGGGATCCTGAACAACCCCGCCAGTGACCGCCGGACAACGCAGGGCGTCTTTCATGTCGCTGAGGGCGGCCTGCCGGTGCCCGGCGACAAGAAGACGGTGCCTCTGCGCACCTTCGCCCTGATGCTGCGCGCGGCGCTGAACCCGCCGCAACCCCTGCTCCGGCTTCCCTTCATCCCGGAAGGCGACGACCCGGCGGAGTGCTTCGTCTCCCTGCTGCTGCGGCCGGTTGTCGTCCCCGCGATCCCCGGTCGCAGGCCGGCCCGTTCGATGGAGGTGCGCTTCTTCGCCCCGGGCAACCTGGTCAGCAACCTCGATTTCGTGGAGAGCATTTTCGGCAATGCCGGGGATCCCCTGCTCCCCGAGAACGATGCGGGACTGGACACCGACCATTGGACCGGCCACACCGGCTGCGTGATCCTGGCGCCCCATCTGGTGACCCTCCGCAAGTGCGAAGTCGGCCTGCCGTCCTGGGACCGCGCCACCGACCAACAACGCCGGGACGGGATGTGCTGGAAGACGGAGGACGAACTCTACAACGAGGGATCCGCCTTCAAGCTCACCGCTCGTGACGAGCGCGGGGTGATCGTCACGCTGATCGCCGACAACTACTTCGGCTATTGCAAGAAGGAGGTGAAGACCCAGATCAGCTATGCCGCCAACCTGCTCGGCCAGGCCGAGGAGGAGCACGCCGGCGGGGCGCTGGTCTTTGCAAGCTTCGACCTCGGGGAGGACTTCGACGCCAGTCGGCATGTCCGGCCGACGGGTCACACCTATGGCGAGATGGTCCGACAGTTCGCCTCGGTCATGGATCTGCGCCCGGAGGGCTACGCCGTGGATCGCACGTACCCTGATATCCTCTACGTGCCCGAAGGCACCCACTTCGACCTCCAGCAGCAGCGGGTGTCGTGGACCTCGGAGACGGACGGGAGACGGCAGAGCCTCCGTCTTCTGCCCGACCACACCTACGTGCGGCCCTCTGGCTACAAGGTGCACCTGGAGAAGCCGAGCGGTCGGCAGTGGCGCCTCGTGGGGACCCGGGCCGACGCCACCCTCTGCCACAAACCCTGCACGGTCTCCGGCGGCGGCAAATCGGAGATCTCCAAGTCCATCAGCGACGCCATCCTCACCGGGACGGTGTATGTCGCCGACTTCGAACAGGACTTCGCGACCGTCGACGAGATCCTGCGGCGGGACTACTCCGACCGCTTTCTCGGACCGGGGAAGGTTGATGCGCGGCCGATCCTGAGTCCGGATCGGTCCCTGGGCAGCGTGATCAAGCTTCTGTCGCCCTCGGTGGAGGATTACACCCCCGCCTTCAACGCGTGGCTGGCTTCGATCCCGCAGTACATCAAGGAGATCGTCTTCGTCGTGAAGCGCTTCTACCAACCCACCTGGGGGGCGCGCTGGCGCGAGCACTTCAGTGTGGACGCCATCAACGGCAAGCCGGGGAACGAACTGAAGTTCCGCGACCGCCGGGTCGCCACCACGCACCTGCGGGTCGGCTACCTCCCCGACGGGGCCTGGCGCACCTTCGGGCTGCGCAAGGACTTCATGCCGGCGATCAAGGTGCAGCAGGAGGACGACATCACGGCCTCCGTCGTCGTCCGCGCCGCCGACCTGAACAACCTGCCGGAGGGGGTCTCCGCGGGCTCGGTGAAGTTCATCCACAACTGCGAGTTCCGGCTCTTCCAGCGTCCGGACGACGCGATCCATCGCGGCTACGACAAGCAAACCGAGGCCGACTTCGCCGAGGGCGGCAACTTCTTCTCGAACTACGAACCGCTGTCCCCGGCCCACGCGGCGGAGATGATCGAGCAATCCATCGCCTTCGACCAATACACCGAGCCGATGCAACGGTTCATACGTGCTGCGGCGGGCAGTGGCGACGAGACCGGATTCGTCTGTCCCTCGCACCCGCGAATCGTGGACGGCAAACCTTCCAGGAACCCGCGCTACCTGCAGACCCGGACGGACCTCCTGAACCCGCGGGGGACGTATCTCGCGGAGATGAGCATGCGGCTCCTGCGTCGGCTTCCCCCGGGCGAGGCGCTCCCTGTGCCCGTCACGGCCGTGCTCCCCGGCCGCCGCAACAACCCGCCCGAGCCCGGGGTGCGCCCGCTGGCGGTGCACAACCCGATCCACTACCTCGAACTCCCCGAGTTGTTCATCGAATTCACCTGCTCGATGACCGGGAAGTCGCCCTCCACGACCAGCACGGGTTCCGAAGGGGCCCTGACGAAGGGATCGTTCAACGCCCTGCTCCCGATTGTGGACCTGAACAACGCGCTGGTGTCGTACATCCTCTGCGAGCACTCCGCGTTCATCACCGCTGCCGGCTGGGTCGGCCCCAGGTTCAGGGTCGACCACGACGTGAGCCTGCTGGTGCCGGAGATCTGGTGCCGCATGGGCTTCGAGGATGCCAAGCCGTCGCGGCTCATCGAACTCGGCTGCCTCGAACGCTGCCGGGATTTTGTGCACGGAGGACGCCCCGTGCTGGCCAGCCGCCTGGGCTGGCGCATCAACGAACGCTTCGCCGTGCGCTTCCTGGGCCGGGTGTTCAACCACCCGCACCTGGTGTTCAGCGAAGAGATGCTCCGCCCGGAACTGCAGGACCCGGACATCTTCGCGGACAGCATGGACAACATCGTGGCGACCCACGCGCGGGTCGCCGCGCTCTATTTCGCGGACGGAGGCGTCGAACTCGCCTGCCCGCCGCTGCGCGCGCTTCTGCACGCCATGCGCGACGGTCACTGGCAGGGCCATGGTCTCGACGCGCCGGCCCTGCGATCGTTGTTCACCCGGGAAAGCCTGCTGGAGAGCGAGTGGTACCGGGAACGGTTGCTCGCTCAGAAGGATCAGGACCACGAACTCGCCGCGCGCCACTCGGACAACCTGCAGAAATTTCT
>JBBQML010000226.1:0-7223 GCA_038328885.1 Verrucomicrobiota bacterium
GAACCGCTGGCGGCTCCAGTCGCACGAGGCTCCGAGCCGTCGCAGTTGCTCGATGATGATGCCGCCGTGCTTCTCCTTCCATGCCCAGACCTGCTCCAGGAACTTCTCCCGGCCGAGGTCATCCCGGTGGCGGATGGTCCCCTGCTTCTTCAGGGTCTTCTCGACGACGGTCTGGGTGGCGATCCCGGCGTGGTCCGTGCCCGGCAGCCAGAGCACCTCCTTGCCATCCATGCGCGCCTTGCGCGCCAGGATGTCCTGGATGGTGTTGTTGAGCACGTGACCCATGTGCAGCACCCCGGTGACGTTCGGCGGCGGGATGACGATGGAGAACGCGGGCCGACGTTCCGAGACCCGGCCTGGGTCGGCGGTGAAGCATCCATTCCTCTCCCAGAATGCGTACCACTTGTCCTCCACAGACTGCGGTTCATAGGCCTTCGAGATCTCGCTCATGTTGCGTCGGGTCAGCCTACCGGAACGGCAACCGGTCCGGCAATGGCGCCGGTGCGTCGGGGAGTGGGGAATGGGGAATGGGGAATGGGGAATGGGGAATGGGTGCGGACAATCGGCCATCGACCATCACCCATCACCCATCACCCATCACCCATCACCAATCACCCATCACCAATCTCTGGTCCCCGCCTCGGTCCCCGAGGCCCGAGGCTTGAGTCCCTCCGGGTCCTCGGCCAGAACAAGGGCATGGCAGGGCTGACCGTTCATGGTCTGCAATTCGATCTCGCGTGGGAGGACGCCGCGGCCAACCGCCAGACGGTGGCCGAACGGTTGGCGGCACAGGCCCCCGAGGCGGGTAGTCTGGTCGTGCTGCCGGAGCTCTTCACCAGCGGTTTCACCATGAACGCCGCTGCCGTGGCCGAGGCCGCCGACGGACCGACCCACGCGTTTCTCTCCCGCACGGCTGGGGCCGCCGGTTGCTGGGTCGTGGCGGGTCTGGCGGTGCGGGGAATGGACGGGCGGGTGACCAACCAGGCGGTGGTCCACGGACCGAAGGGCGAACTGGTGGGGCGATACTCCAAGCAGCGGCCGTTCACGCCCGGAGGCGAGGCGGTGCATTACCAGGCAGGCAGCGGGCCCTTCCTGTTCCGCTGGGGCTTGGTCACCGTGGCGCCGTTCATCTGCTACGACCTGCGTTTCCCCGAACTGTTCCGCGAGGCGGCGCGTCGCGGGCGACCGGAGCTGTACGTGGTCATCGCCAATTGGCCCGAGAAACGCATCGGCCACTGGCTCAAATTGCTCCAGGCGCGGGCGATCGAGAATCAGGCCTACGTGCTGGGTGTGAACCGGGTGGGGGCCGACCCAAGCCATCTCCACCCGGGCCGCTCGGTGGTGGCGAATCCGTGGGGCGACGTGGTTGCCGACGCCGGGGAGGCGGCTGGCTTCGTCACCGCCAACCTCGACATGGTGGCGCTCCGGGATTACCGCACCAAGCTCCCCTTTCTTGCCGACCTCCGGGATTCACCATGCTGAAACACGAGCTCATCCATCCCCAGATCAACGCGGTCCTCGGCCGCGCCGGGCATCACGCGCGGGTCCTGATCGCCGACGGCAACTATCCGGCATCCACGAAGCGGGGGCCCAACGCGGAGTTGGTCTGCCTGAACCTTTCGCCGGGGTTGGTCACCGTGGCGCAGGTGCTCCGGGCGATCCTCAGCGCGGTGCCCGTGGACGAGATCAACACCATGGGAATTCCGCCGGACGACCCCTACGCCAAGTTTGGTGAGCCACCGGCTTGGGGCGAGTTCCGGCGCCTGGCCAGCGGGGCAGGGTTGTCGGCGGATCTGGCACCCATCTCGAAGTGGGATTTCTACCGGGCGGTCGAGTCGCCGGACCACGTTCTAACGGTCCAGACCGGCGACCAGGCGCTGTGGGCGAACGTCCTGCTGACACTGGGTTGCCGGACAGCATGAGGCGCCGCGCCGCGCGGGCGCTCTTTTTCCGCGTGCGCGGGCGTGATCCTGCGCTACTGTCCCCGCCGCTCGGTCAAAACTCACATCACCTAAAGACGCCGAAATGATGAAGCAGTACTCACTAGCGACGGTCGCCCTGCTGGGCGGATTGCTCGCCGCCACGACGGTTCATGCCGCCACCATCAACCTCCCTCCCTCCGCCGCCGGCGCGGCTGGCAGCGCCAGCGAGCCGGGATTCACCGTCCGGGCGGTCCAGGCCCCCGAGGCCACGGAGGTCGCAAACAACTTCGTGCGGGCCCTGCAGCAGTTGAACGGAACCCTCAAGGACGCCGCGGGCGTGGCGGTTCCGGATGAGGCCACCGCGGGCGAAAACCCTGACGGCAGCCACAACGTGGACATCCTTAACTTCGAACTGGAAGGCAACCAGGTCGACGTCGTGAACGTTGCGGGCGAGTTGATTTACTCCTTCTTTCCCACGACATTCCCCGGCATCCCGGGCAGCGGCGGGCAGATCACCAAGTTCGCGCTCGAGGCGGTGGCCTTCCTCGAGTTGCCGGCGGGGGAGACGACGTTTGGCGTGAGCGTGGGGACCGACCGGACCGACGTGAACGACGACGATTCCTACCAGGTATTCGTCGGGGAGGTGCCGCGGGATTTCTTCGCCACCAAGGTGGGTGAGTTCGAGCGCAATGCCCCTCCGTTCGTTGCGAACACCCGCAACGAGAACATCTGGACTGTGAACGCGCCCCAGGCGGGGGTTTATCCCTTCCGGGTGGTCTACTGGCAGACCGGCCGGGGGGCCAACCTGCAGTGGTACACCGTGCTCCCCTCCGGAGAGCGGCTGCTGGTGAACGACACCGCGGGGGACGCCCGCGCCGTGAAGGCCTATCGCCGCAGCACCTCGGCCGCCGCCGGGGCCCCGTACGTCGGGGAGGTTTCACCGCTGCCGGGTTCCGCCGGCAACAGCGCTGCGGGTGCCATCGAGGCGGTGGTGATCGATGGCGCGAGGGCGGTGCAGGATGCCTCGGTCAAGCTCACGCTGAACGGACAGGCCACCACCGCCACGGTGCTGCGCACCGCCAACCGGGTGGCGCTCCAGTTCGGGCCGGAGGCGAACCGCGCGGACCCGAACAACCTGATCGGGCTGGCCTTCAGCGACGCGGCTGGCACCGCCTATGCCCGATCCTGGGCGTTCTCGATCAACGTCTCGGGCGGTTCTTCCGCCCCGGTGACGGGTCAGTGGGACTTCAATCAGGGCAGCCTCTTCCCAACCGTCGGGCAACCCCTGCAGTTCCTGGGCGGCGCGGGCGGAGCGACCGCGACCGGGACCCGGTTCGGCACGACCACGTCCTTCGGTATCCCCGACATCGCCGGCACGCCCGCCCAGGTGATGCGCGTGCCGGGCGACCTCAGCCGCGAGATCGGCTACGTGATGGACCACGGCATCGCCCCGAACGGCGGCGGCACCCGGGTGAACCAGTACACCCTCATCATGGACCTCTACATCGAGACCGCCGGTCCCGGCGCGGCTTCTCTCCTCCAGGCCAGTTCGCTGAACAACACGGACGATGGCGATCTCTTCTGGCAGGGCGGGAACTTCGGTCAGGGCACCGATGGCTACCGGGGCAAGGGAACCTTCACGGCCGGTGCCTGGCACCGGGTGGCCGCCGCCTACGACATGGCGGCGACACCGCCGGTAGTTGTGAAGTTCGTCGACGGCATCAAGCAGGATGACTGGACGGCCAACCAGGGCCTCGACAACCCGCGACGCGCGCTGCAGGCGACCGCGCTGCTGTTCGCGGACGGCGACCAGGACGAGCGGCGGGAGATGTACGTGAACAGCATCCAGATCCGTTCAGGCAGGCTCACGGATGCGGAACTCGCGCTGCTGGGGAGCCCCTCCGCGGCTGGCGTGCCGGCCACGCTGCCCGCCAGTAACGTCACCGGCCAGTGGGATTTCGAGTCCGGCGACCTCTCGGCGACCGTGGGGACTGCGTTGGGGTACCTGGATGGCGCCGAGGGAGCGACCCAGACAGGGACGCTCTTTGGGACCACGGGCGAGGGTGATTTCGCGGACCTCCCCGGCATCGACGGCACGCCGGCCAAGGCCATGAGGGTGCCGGGAGATCTCGACC
This sequence comes from Verrucomicrobiota bacterium, assembly GCA_038328885.1. Lineage (GTDB taxonomy): Bacteria > Verrucomicrobiota > Verrucomicrobiia > Limisphaerales > CAIMTB01 > CAIMTB01. Next base: position 4,058 of record JBBQML010000226.1, read on the forward strand.
GGAACATCGGCTACATCATGACCCACCGCATTGCTCCGAACGGCGGCGGCACGCGGGTGAACCAGTACTCGCTGATCATGGACGTTTATGTGGCCCCGACGGGGCCCGGAGCGGCCTCGCTGCTGCAGCTCAGTTCCCTCAACAACACGGACGATGGAGACCTTTTCTGGCAGGGTAGCAACTTCGGTCAGGGGACCGACGGCTACCGGGGCCGGGGTACCTTCACCGCGGGCGCGTGGCACCGGGTCGTGGCGGCCTTCGACATGGCGGCCACCCCTCCCGTCGTCACCAAGTACGTCGACGGCATCAAGCAGGACGACTGGACGGCCAATCAGGGTCTCGACAATCCCCGGCGGGCGATGCAGCCGACTGCGGTGTTGTTCGCGGACGGCGATCAGGACGAGCGGCGCGAGATGTGGGTCAACAGCGTTCAGGTCCGGGCTGGCAAGCTGACCGACGCCCAGGCGGCGGCTCTCGGCGGGCCCTCGGCGGCGGGCATCCCGATTGCCACGCCCCGCAGCACGGTGACGGGGCAGTGGGACTTCGAATTCGCTGACCTCGGCGCCACGATCGGCAAGCCGCTGACCTACCTCGATGGGCCCGAGGGCCTGACGGTGGCGGGCACGAAGTTCGGCATCACCGGCGAAGGCGACTTTGCCGACGTGCCAACGATCAACAACCTGCCGGCGGGCGTCATGTACGTGCCAGGGGACCTGGACCGGAAGATCGGGTACGTGATGGAGCACCTCATCCCGCCGAATGGCGGCGGCACGCGGGTGAACCAGTACACGCTCGTCCTGGACGTGCTGGTTGGTTCCACCGGCCCCGGGGCAGCGGCCATCCTCCAGGTCAGCTCGGCGGAGAATACCGACGACGGTGACCTGTTCTGGCAGGGCAACAACTTCGGCCAGGGCACCGATGGCTACCTCGGTACCGGCGCCTTCACCGCGGGCGAGTGGCATCGCGTGGTGGCGGCCTACAACATGGCGGCTACTCCCCCGGTCGTGACCAAGTACGTCGACGGTGTGTTCCAGCACGACTGGACGGCGAACCAGGGCCTCGACAACCCGAGGCGCGCCCTGCAACCGACCGCGGTTCTGTTCGCGGATGGCGATCAGGACGAACGTCGCGAGTGGTGGGTCAGCGCGGTTCAGGTTCGGGCGGGAGCGCTCTCAAAGCCCGAGATCGAAGCGCTGGGCGGGCCTTCCGCCGGTGGGATCCCCATCGTCCTCAACGCGGCTGCGCCTCCCGCGCCGCCGACCCTGACCGCGACCCGGGCGGCCAATGGCACCACCCTCACGTGGCCGGCCGACGCCACGGGCTACGTGTTGGAATCCTCGCCCGTCCTGCCCGCGACCACCTGGACGCCGGTGGCCGGGGTGACCGGGAACTCCGTCACGGTCACCACAAGCGGCGTGGCTGGGTTCTACCGCCTGCGGCAGTAGCGGATATCCCCGGGCTCGCCCCGCGAGACGGCGCCAAAGTTGCGCCGGCATGAGTTCACGAACGCCCTGGCCTTCACCGGCCAGGGCGTTTTCGCGGGTGCCTGGGCCGATGGACCGTACCAAGCCGGTGTCCTGTAGAGTGCGCCGAGGAGCCGGGCGAGGCGGCGCTTTGGTATCCGGTCACCCACAACCCGTGGATGCACCGGACCGGTGGCGGCTGCCGAGTGAGAGCTTGCGTCCGGGCCCGGGCGCGCTAGACAGCGCGCCCCAACCTGATGAACGAACGATTCATTGCGCGGATAGCGACCGAGTTGAACGTGCCGGTGCACAAGGTCGGCGCCACGGCCCGGCTTCTCGCGGAGGGGGCGACCGTCCCGTTTATCGCCCGGTACCGCAAGGAGGTCACCGGCACTCTGGACGAGGTGGCGATCACGGCGGTGCGGGATCGTCTGGCGCAGTTGGTGGAACTGGAGGAGCGCCGTGAGGCCATCCTGAAATCCCTGACGGAACGCCAATTGCTGACCGACGACCTGAAAAGTGCGGTTGGGGCGGCGGAGACTCTCTCGGCGTTGGAGGATGTCTACGCGCCCTACCGGCCGAAGCGTCGCACGCGGGCGACGATCGCCCGTGAGGCCGGCCTGGAGCCGCTGGCGGACCGACTGTTCGCGGAGCAGGGCACGCTCGATCCGCGGGCGGCGGCGGCCGCGTTCGTCAACCCGGAGAAGCAGGTGGCCGACCTCGATGCCGCACTGGCCGGGGCACGCGATATCCTGGCGGAGCGGGTGAGCGACGATGCGCTGGCACGGGCGCGCCTGCGGGAGTTGTACTGGGCCACCGCCGCGGTGCGATCCAAGGTGGTGTTCGGGAAGGAAGCCGAGGGCGCGAAGTTCAAGGACTACTTCGAGTGGAGCGAGCCCGTCGCCAAGATCCCGAGCCACCGCATGCTGGCCCTGCGCCGGGGCGAGGAGGAGGGGATCCTCCTGGTCCGCATCACCCCCCCCGAGGAGGACGCGGTGGGCCTGTTGGAGCCCATGTTCGTGAAAGCGCCCGGGAAACCCGCGGGGGAACAGGTCCGATTGGCGGTCGTCGACGGCTACAAGCGCCTGCTGGGCTTCGCCATCGAGGCTGAAGTGCGGATCGAATCCAAGAAACGTGCGGACGCCATTGCGATCCGCGTGTTCGCCGACAACCTCCGCGAGCTCCTGCTCGCCCCGGCGCTGGGGCAGAAGAATGTCCTCGCGCTGGACCCCGGGTTCCGCACCGGGTGCAAGACCGTGGTGCTGGACCGCCAGGGCAAGCTGCTGCACCACGACGTCATCTATCCGACCGCGGGGAGCACGGCCCAGGTCCGGGAGGCGGGAGAGACCGTCCGGAAGCTGGTCGGGAAGTTCGGCATCGAGGCCGTGGCCATCGGCAACGGAACGGCCAGCCGGGAGACGGAACAGTTCGTCCGCGCCCTCCAACTGCCCGCGAGCGTCCCGGTGGTCCTGGTCAACGAGAGCGGGGCTTCGATCTACTCGGCGAGCGAGGTCGCCCGCGAGGAGTTCCCGAACGAGGACGTCACAGTGCGGGGCTCGGTCAGCATTGGGCGGCGGCTCATGGACCCCCTCGCGGAACTCGTGAAACTCGACCCTAAGTCCATCGGCGTTGGGCAGTACCAGCACGACGTGGATGAGTTCGCGCTCAAGCGGGGGCTGGACGACACGGTCGTTTCCTGTGTG
>JBBQML010000227.1:0-7200 GCA_038328885.1 Verrucomicrobiota bacterium
GTCTCCTGGAACACCGTGAACCGCGGCACCGGCCCGGCGCCGGGCGGTTTCAAGGACGCCGTCCAGCTGGTCAACACCGGTTCCAGCGCCGTCGAGTACCGCGTCGAACGCACCGTCGCCGGTGCCCTCGCCGTCGATGTCGCCGTGGCTGGCGCCGTTGCCGCGCCGCTGCCGGTACCCGGCCGCTACGAGGTGCAGATCATCGCGGACAGCACCGGGGAGGTTTACGAGTTCAACGATGTCAGCCACGCCAGTGCGGAACAAAACAACGTCGTCGCCGCATTCGTTGATGTGGAGACCGACCTGCAGGTTGCCAATCTGCGGATCGAGCCGTTGGGTGACCTCTTCTCGGGCACCCCCGTGACCCTCCGCTGGGAGGACAGCCTCACGGGGAACCGGCCGACCGCGGGCTCCTGGGTGGACCGCGTTCTGATCGTCAACCGGACAAGTGGCGCGACGTTACTCGACACCACCGTTCCGCACGATTCCTCGGCGCTGGGCAATCTCGCTCCTGGTGCATCCCATGCGCGGGAGCGGGCTTTCACGCTGCCGAACGGAGCCACTGGCGTGGGCAACATCGAGGTGACCGTCACGGTCGACAGCAACCAGCAGATCGCCGAGTACCGGGCTGGTGGCGGGGCGGAGGCGAACAACGCGGTGACGGTGAGCCGTACCTCGACCTGGGCGCCGTATCCGGACCTCATGGTTCCCGACCTGGAGGTTCCGACGTACGCCGATGCCGGCCAACCCGCCCTGCTCAAGTGGTGGGTGGTCAACCTCGGCACTGCCAGCGCCACCGGCAGTTGGGTGGACCACCTCTACCTCTCGAGTGCCGCCGACGGCTCCAGTCCGCAGTTCATCGGATCCTCCGCCTTCAGCGGAACGCTGCCCACGGCCACGCCTCTGGAGCGTACCGCCACCCTGACGATTCCCGCCAGCGCCGCGGGCAACCGCTACCTCGTGGTGGTCGCCGACGGCGCTTCCGCCGTCATCGAGCTCAACGAACTCAACAACGGCGGAGTGAGCACCAGCCCGCTCTTCGTGCGTAGGCCGAACCTCGTGGTTGATACGATCACGGCGCCCGCCATCGCCGCGGCCGGCGTGCCCGTGAACGTCGAGTGGAACGCGGAGAACACCGGCGACGGCAGCAGCTTCGCCAACTGGAACGACGCAGTCTATATGAGCCTCCAGCCGGACGGCAGCAATCCGGTCCTGCTGGGCCAGTTCCCGCACACCGGGGTTCTCGCGGCCGGCGCCACCGTTCCGCGCTCCGCAACCGTCTCGCTGCCTGGCGGCGTGCCGGGGGACCGCTACTTCGTGGTGGTCACCGACGCTTCCAACCAGGTGCCCGAATCGAACGAGAGCGACAACTCCGCCGTGGCCGGCTCCGCCGTGGTCCTCAGTGCCCCGGATCTGCTCCTGGCTTCGGCTTCCGCCCCTCCTTCCGCCGTCTTCGGGGCCTCGTTCATGGTCAACTTCAGCGTCCTCAACGCGGGCAATGCGTCCGCTGCCGGCGTCTGGTCCGACCGGATCTATCTGTCCGCCGACGCCCTCACGGGTGGCGACGTCATGCTCCTCACCCGGCCCATCGGTGCCTCCTCGCCCCTGGCGGCCGGAGCCACCGCCGTCCTGAGTGCCGAGGTCACCCTGCCGGTGGATGGCACGCCGGGCGGCTACTACCTGTTCGTTCAGGCCGACGCGAACAACGACGTCGACGAGGCGGGCGAGGCCAACAATTTCAGCGATCCGATCCCGATCGCGCTGAGTCTGCCGCCGCGGCCGGACCTCGTCGTCCAGGACATCCAGATCCCCGCCGGGGCGAGCCCGGGTGGTTCGATCCCGGTGAGTTGGGCAGTCCGCAACACGGGCGGTGTCCCCGCGTCAGGCACCTGGCGTGACAGCGTGTATCTATCGACCGACGCCCTCATCGGCGGCGACCTGCACCTTGGCACCTTCACGTTCACCGACACCCTCGCCGCGGGGGAGGCGAACGTGCGTACGCGGAGTGTGACCGTCCCGACCACGGCACCCGCCGGCAATGTCCACCTTGTGGTCGTCACCGACACCGCATCCGACCTTGCCGAGGCATCCGAGGCCAACAACGGCGGCATCAGCGCGTCCACCCTCAACGTGCCGCTGGTCCTGACCCTCACCCCTGATTCCGCCGAGTTGCGGGAAGGGACCCCCCTCGCTCTGACCTTGTCCCGAAGCGGCGAGCGGACCGGGCCCCTCACCGTGGGTCTCGTGAGTTCCGACGCCACGGAGCTGACCGTGCCCGCCAGCGTGGTCATCCCCGCGGGGCAGGGGTCCGTGGGCTTCAACGCGGCGGCCGCCAACGACGGTATCATCGACGGCACCCAGACCGCCACGATCACCGCCGGCGCCACCGGTGTGGCCGAGGCGGTGGGTACGTATCAGATCACGGACGCCCAGACTCCGCGACTGGTGATCCGGCCAGCGGCCGGCGCGTCCACTGTGACCGAGGGGGCCACCCTCAGTCTGGTGGTCGAGCGACCCTTCGCCACGGCTGCCGAAGTGGTGGTCACGGTGACGAGTTCACAGGCTTCCCAGGTGCTGCCGCCGGCGCCGGTCACGATCCCTGCCGGCGGGACCTCGGCTTCCTTCCTGGTCTTCGCGGTGGAGGACACCTTCGTTGAAGGTCCCAGGGATTATACCCTTGGCGCCAGCGCCCCCGGTCTCGACCCCGGTTCGCTGAGCGTCACCGTGGAGGACAATGACATCCCGACCGTTACCCTCGTGCTCTCGCCCCCGACGGTGAGTGAAGGGGCCGGCGCGTCGGGGGTTGCTGCGACCCTGAGCCGTTCGCTGGTGACCGATCGCGCGCTGGTCGTGCGTTTGGAAGCCGGCGCGGCCGGTCTGACCTTCCCCGCCCAGGTCACCATTCCCGTCGACGCCGCCGAAGCGGGTTTCTCGATCGGCCTGGTGGACAACGCGATCGTGGACGGACCCCGGACGGTTGAGTTGCGGGGCGCGATCCTCGCCTCCACGGGTGGAGCACAGGTCGGGGCCATGGTCCCCGTGGTGCTCAATGTGACCGACGACGACGGTCCGGCATTACGGCTGGTATTCGACCGGGGGCTCGTGGGTGAGGGACTGGACCCTGCGGCCGCGGGCACGGTCTCGCGCAACACCGCCGTCGACGCACCCCTGACGGTCCAACTCGCCTCGAGCGCCACGGCCGAACTGGTGGTGCCCGCGGAAGTCATCATCCCGGCCGGGGAAGCCTCCGCCACCTTCGCGGTGGTGTCGGTCGACGACGGGCTCGCCGATGGCAACCAGACCGTGGTCGCCACTGCAACCGCCGCTGGCTTCGCACCCGGTTCGGCGAACCTGACCGTGAGCGATGTCAATCTGCCGGACCTGGTGGTCGTGAGATCGGAAGGCCCGGCCAATGCCGACACCGAATCCTACGTGTCGCTCACCTACCGGGTGGCGAACCAGGGAACCGAACCCGCCGGGACCAACTGGACCACGCGCGTGTTTCTGTCGTCGGATCCCGTGGTCGGCGAGGACACCCTTCTGGGGAACTACTCGTTCAGGGGAACGATCCCGCCGGGACTTTACTTCGAGCAGTCGGTTTCGATCCGGATGCCGACCGCCCCCGGCAGCTACTGGGTGGTGGCGGTGACCGATGTGGCCAACGAGATCTCGGAAACGATCGAGGACAACAACGCGATGGTATCCGCCCAGCCGATCGAGGTCCGGCCGTCGTACTCGGCCACGGTGGCGACGGAGATCGAGAGCGCGCTCGCCGGCACGCCGATCCCGATGACGGGGCAGGCGGTCCGGACCGGGGGACTGCCTGCCTCCGAGGGTTCGCTGGTCAACCTTCACGTTTACGTCAACGGAACCCACCGCATCATCTCCGCTCTGACGGATCGGGATGGGAAATTCGCGACCACCTGGAAGCCGCTGGCCAACGAGGCCGGCGCCTACGAGATCGGGGCCGCGCACCCCGGCGAGAAGGACGCTCCCACCCAGGATGCCTTCGTTCTCCTCGGGATGAAGATCGAGCCCCCGTCCTCGGTGGTTCGCGTGGTCGAGGAATCGACCCTCACCGGCAGTCTCCGCCTGGTCAACCGGAGCCCGCAGCCGTTGAACGGGCTGTCGCTCGTGGTTCTGGATCAGCCTCCGAACATCACCCTCAGTGCGGCCCTCGCCGACACCACCCTGCCAGGCAATGGCGAGGTTCTCCTGAACTACAGCGTCCGTGCGGACGATGCCTCCACCTTCGGTGGCAACGTCCATTTCCGGGTTTCCAGCGTGGAAGGTGCGGCGGCGGAGGCCTACCTCGGCGTGGGTATCGAGCCGCTCCGTCCCCACCTCGTGGTCAGCCCGACTTCACTCACGGCGGGTATGCTCCGGGGATCCACCCGGGCCGTTCAGTTCCAGGTGTCGAACGACGGCGGGCGCCCCACCGGGCCGCTCAGCGTCGCCCTGCCCAACGTCCCGTGGATGTCGACCTCGTCGCAGAACCCGCTGCCCTCGCTCGAACCTGGACAGTCGACTCAGATCACCCTGTTGCTGGCGCCGGCGCTCGACCTGGCCCTGGGGCCGTACACCGGCACCTTCAGCGTCGGGAACACGATCGTCGGCATCAACGTGCCGTTCACCTTCCGCGCCGTCTCCGACGGCCGGGGCGACCTGCGCATCACCGTCGTCGATGAGTACACCTACTACGCCGAGGGGGCGCCGAAGGTGGCGGATGCGGCCGTCGTGGTGCGCGATCCCTTCACCCATGACCTCGTCGCCGAGGGGCGCACCGGGGCCGACGGGACGTTCCTGGCCGGCGGCCTGTTCGAGGGATACTACGACATCGAGGTTTCCGCGGCGAAGCACACGGCCTACCGCCAGACGGTCCTGGTGGAACCGGGTACGGTGACCGATCACCTCGCCTTCACCTCCCGTGAAACCGTCCGGTACGTCTGGAAGGTCGAACCGGTGGAGATCGAGGACCACTACAAGATCACGATCGAGACCGAGTTCGAGACGGTCGTGCCGGCGCCGGTCATCACCGTCGAACCGACGGTGATCGATCTGGGGCTGATCACCGCCAGCGAGACCCAGGTTAACATCAAGATTACCAACCACGGTCTGGTCCAGGCCGAGAACTTCCGGCTGAACTTCCCCACGCATCCGGACTGGGAATTCACCCCCCTGATCGAGGAAATCGGGGTCATGCCCGCGCGGAGTTCGCTGGTGGTCCCTCTCACCATCCGGAAGATCGCGGGTGGCGGGCCCGCGCTGGCCTCGACCCATCGGCGTGCCAAACTGCACGCGGGCGGCCCCTGCCACACCTCGGCCACTGCCACCTGGGAACTAGCCTGTGGACCGTTCCATGCCAGCTACTCCTCGACCATCTCCATCCCCAACGCCGGCACCGGGTGCGGCGGGACCTCCTGGCCCATCGGCCCCGGCGGCGGCTTCGGGCGCGGCGGCTTCGGGCCCGGTGGCTTCGGGCCCGGTGGCGGCGGCTCCGTGTCCGGTCCTTCCGTGGGCATCAAGATCGTCTGTGATCCGAAGTGCCTCGTGTTGGCGGGTCTCGGGTGCGTTCCGGGCCCGGTGGGCTGCTTCTTCAGCGGTTTTGGCTGCGGCATGGGACTGGGCGACGGCGTTTCCGCGCTGGACGTCCTGGACTGTGCCGTGGGCGCGGCAGGATGCCTGATCCCGGGCGCCTCGATCCCGGCGTGCATCTACGCCTTCACCCGCTGCTTCATCCAACCGGCTTCGGCGCCGGCCCTGGCGAGCACGGAGTACCAGCTCTACAAGCGTCTGAATCGCAAGGTGGGCCTGGCGGGTCCTGCCGACCCGCTCGACCGTTTCAAGCCCGGCGTCCAGTCGATGTTGGACGTGCTCGGGGAGATCCTCGGCGCGGACGACGACGTGTGGATCAACGCTCAGGCCGATGCGAACACGGGGGACTGGTACCAGCGCTTCCTGGGCACCACTGGCGCCGCCTCCGACGGCGGTCGCCTGGTGACCTCGGCCGAGCAGGCGGGCCTGCTCACCGGGATCCAGCCTCCCGGCGTCGCCGAGGCCGAGGTCCTGCGCGTCATCGCTCGCTGGAATCGCACGATGGAGAACTGGACCGCCGGTCTCTTCAAGCCGGCCGACGCACCCGCGGGTGCGAACCTCGACTTCATTGATGCCGACGTGCTGCGGGCGGCGCTGAAGGCTGCCTCGGACGCCACCGAAGAGGCCCAGAGCCTGGGTTACAACGATCCGATCTCGGCGATCGTCGAGACCATCCGGGCCCAGGACGAGGCCGGCGGGGGTGGCGGCACCTGCGCCCGCGTGAAGCTCAAGCTCGAGCAGGAGGCGGTCATCACCCGCGATGCCTTCCAGGCCTCGCTCGAGATCGAAAACCAGGACGCCGCCGATCTCGAGGACATCGAGGTCAAGGTGCGGGCCCTCAATGGCCTCGGCCAGGACGTCTCCGATCTGTTCGGAATCCGCCCGCCGACTCTCAACGGCATCGGGGCCGTGGACGGCACGGGTGTGGTGGCGGCCGGAACCAGCGGGTCGGCAAGGTGGCTGATCATCCCGACGGTCGACGCGGCGCCGACCGAGCCGGTGGTGTTCTTCGTGGCCGGGGAGTTCAGTTACGTGTTGGGCGGCACCCGGGTGAGGATCCCCCTGGAACCCGTTCGCATCACCGTTCTTCCCACCCCGCGACTGTGGGTGAAGTACTTCCACCAGCGCGACGTGTACTCCGACGATCCCTTCACCGAGGAGATCGAGCCCAGCATTCCGTTCAACCTCGCGGTGCTGGTCGAGAACCGCGGTTTCGGCAGCGCGCGGAACATGCGGATCACCTCGGCCCAGCCGCAGATCGTCGAGAACAACAAGGGCCTGTTGATCGACTTCAAGATCATCGGCACCGAGGTGGCCGGCGCGAACCTCACTCCGTCCCTCACGGTCAACCTGGGCAACATCGCCCCGGCGGAGAGCGTGGTGGGCCGCTGGTTGATGACCTCGACGCTCCAGGGCCTGTTCGTCGACTACAGCGCCAGCTTCGAGCACGTGGATGGCCTCGGGAACCCTCGGCTTTCGCTCATCGAGGACCTCAGCATCCACGAGATGATCCACCTCGTGCAGGCCGGGGGGAGCTTCGAGGACGACAAACCGGACTTCTTCGTCAACCAGAATCCCGACCCGCTGGACCTGGGTGACACCCTC
>JBBQML010000228.1:0-7183 GCA_038328885.1 Verrucomicrobiota bacterium
GCCCAGCGGTATCATCCCGACGCAGCATCCGACCGCCTCCGGCGTCCACGGCTTCGGAAGCGACGCCGTCGGGGAGTTGGAGCAGCGAGGCGAGGTCGGGCTCGTCGAGTTCCAAGGGGTTTCCAGGCAGGAACCTCTCGACGGCCGAACCGGGCCCTCCGCGGGTTGCCTCGCGGACGGCGGCTTCCTCCAGCGCGCTGGTGATCAGGGCCACCTCCCTGATGCCTTCGTCATGAGGGGAGATGACGGAGCCATCCACGACAATCCGGTTGGGTGGGGAGGCGGGGCGTGGGGGCGCCCCACCCAATTCCTCGCCATCCAGGTAAACGCGGAGTTCGGCGTCACGGACCACGGCGAGGGAGACTTCCCGGCCCGAGAAGCGCGCCGCGAAGCCGGGAGTGATCCGCAGGTAGGAGTTGGAGGGTGATTGTCCGCGAAGGAGAGTGACGAACTGGCCATCGCCCGTAATCCCCAGATGCAGGAAGTTGACCCGGGCGCCGTCCCTCTGGGAACGGCGGCCGAGGTTGAACAGCGTGTTGTAATTGCCTTTGCGAACCTCGGGAATCCGCAGCCGCGCGAGCAGGGTGAACGGGCCTGTGCCGACCTGTATATCGGTAGGGTGAAACGGATCCACCCGCAGGATGCGCCCCCACAGGGCTGCTCCTCCGACAACGAGCGCGACGACCCCCGCCAGTCCGAGGGCGGCGACCGCGAGGAAGCGGATGCGGGCATTGATCTGGTTACGGGCGCCGGTGAGGAGCAACAGGACCGCGGCGAGGCCGAGTCCGGCCGTGACGCCAGCGGCGGCCCGGCTCACGGAAAGCACCGGGGCGGCCGCCATGAGCATGGCGCAGGGGACTAGCACCAATTGTGGACCGTCGAAGCGCGCGATCTCGCGGTCATGGGACCGGGCGGCGCGCTCCTGGAGCCAGAGCCAGAAGCCGAGACAGACTGGCCAGAGCAGGTTGAAGTATTGCGCGGCATTGGCCCGGTAAGACCAGGGGCCGAAAACGGCATCGGCGGGCTTGCCGCTGCGGGACTTGACCAGCCACAGGAGGTCGCTGGTGCCGGCTGCCCGCTGGAGGATGCAAATCATGGCCAGCGCCGTGCCGCTGAGGCAGAGAACCCAGAGCAGGCGGCGCAATCGCGAGGGGACATGGAACGGGTTGGTCTGACGGTCCCAGGCCGGTCCGGCGGCGGCGAGTTTCTCGACTTCCTTGCGGTCGCTGGGGCTCTGGTACAGCAGCCAGTCGCGGATGGCCCAGAAGGCGCACGCGAGGGCGAGGTACTGGGCCAGGCTGGCGAGGGTGGCGGATCGATCGTAGGTGTGCGGCAGCCAGAGAAGCGAATCCCGGAGGTACACCAACTCGTGGGTGACGGGGTCGAAGGTGGCCCGGGCGTTGAGGACGCTGACCAGGATCATGCCCAGGAAGAGGACGGTCAGGAGGGCGAGGCCTCGCGTCGCCCAGTCGGCGGGCACTCCCCCCGGCCGCGCCTCAGCGTCCTCCGGCGATTCCCGGATCTCGGCTTCCTCGTCCACGGCCACTCTTCCGGTGGTGCTCGGGGCGGCGCTGGTCGGGGGGCCGGGGTTGGAGCGCGGGCGAGGGCGCGCGGGGTCGCCCCAGCGCGATGGGTGGAATTCCTCGCGGCGCCGGATGATCCACTTCGCCACCAGAAGCCCGCCCAGCAGATAGCCCGCGGTGTTGGCGACCCAGATAGACCACGTCTGGGTCGTGCCGAAGGCCCAGGGCGTGAAGAGAACCAGGAAGTAGATCAACCCCCCACTGATCTGGTCACAGACGGCATGCGCTTCGGGGGCGTGGTCCACGGCCCGCTTCCGCCGCCGCCCACGGTGGCCGCGGGAGCTGGAGCGGGGTAGCCTGTCGGAATCCCGGCCCGGGGGGACGGGCGCTGGTTCGGGCGAACGGTTGGCGGGCTCGGATGGATCCACGGCGACGAGAGGCGACGTTGTCCCGGCACGGTTGGGTCGCTCAAGGGGGAAGTTCGGGGCCGGCGGGCGTGCGGCGCATCCGCGGGTTGGCGGTGGCCGGAAATTGGTGATTGTCGATTGGAGGGGGGCCGGTAGTGCCCCGCCGTCCGACGGATGTACCGGGTCACCGGGGGATCGGTTCACCGACACACCGACACGCGGCTTCGACCGTCAGGCCGGATTGGGCCCGAAGGTAATCCTGGGAGCCCACGAGGCCCGCGGCTTCGTGGGCCAGGGCGAGGCGGCGGACTTCGACACCTTCGGGGCGCAACGCGGCGAGGTACTCGCCGAAGCCGCCATCGGCCACGTGTTCCTCCAGGGTCACCAGGCGTCGGAAGCGCCAGAGCGGGGCGAAGAACGTGGCGTCGGCGGGCTTGAGCCAGGGGCAGCTGAACACGGTGAGCCGGCGGTTTTCCCGGGTTTCAAGCTCCCGTGCGGTCGCCAGCGCGACGGAGAGCACGGATCCGGTGGCGACGAGGGCGACGGGGTCGTCGCCGGTGCGGACTTCCAGGGGGCCGGTGGCGAGGCCGCGGATCTGATGGAGTGTCTGCTCACCGGCTTTGCCGAGGCGCAGGTACGAGGGGCCGGGATGCGCGGCCAGCCACTGGACGGCCTCGGCGGTCTCGCCGGGGTCGGCGGGGCTCAGCAGGGTGAGGTTGGGCAGCGCGCGCATCACGGCAAGGTCCTGCACGCCATGATGGGAGTAGCCCATGTTGCCGTAGGCCAACCCGGCGCCCACCGCAACGACGGTGACGGGGAGGCGGTGATAGCAGACGTCGTTTCGGATCTGTTCGTAGCAGCGGAGGGTGGGGAAGTTCGCGATGGAGTACGTGAAGACGTGCCAGCCTTCGGTCGCGAGCCCTGCCGCGACGGAGGTCATGTTCTGTTCGGCTACCCCGGCGTTGAGGAAACGGTCAGGGAATTCGCGTGCGAAGTCCTCGATGACGCTGAAGCCGAGGTCGCCGACGACGAGGAATACCCGCGGGTTGACGCGGGCCTGCCGGGTGAGTTCCTGGATGAAAGCGGTGCGCACTGGGTCTTCGGCGTGGGGGTCAGGGGTCGGAGGGCGGAGATCCGAGGTCGGAGGTCAGGGGTCAGAGGTCGGAGATCCGAGGTCGGGGGTCGGAGGTCGGAGATCCGAGGTCGGAGGTCGGAGGGCGGATCCGTCTCCCTACTCCCCACTCCCCACGCCGAAGGCCTAGCTGGGTCCAGATGGTTTCGAGTTGGGCGGCGTTCGGCGCGCGGTAGTGCCAGAGGAGTTGGTTCTCCAGGAAGTCGGCCCCCTTGCCCTTGGTGGTGCGGGCGATGAGGCAGGAGGGTCGCCCCGGTTCCCAGGGGACTGCCGCCAACGCCTCCCGGATCGCGGTGTGGTCGTGCCCGTCGATTTCCCGCACGGCCCAGCGGAAGGCACGGAATTTCTCGGCGAGCGGGGCCAACTCGAGGACTTCGGCGACGTGGCCGAGGCTCTGGATCTGGTTGTAGTCGATGAGGGCGATGAGGTTGTCGAGGCGGTGCTGCGGGGCGAAGAGGATCGCCTCCCAGTTGGAGCCCTCGTCGAGTTCGCCGTCGCTGAGCAGGGCGAACACGCGCCAGTCGTGTCCACTGCGCTTGCCGGCGAGGGCCCTGCCGCAGGCGAATCCGAGGCCGTGCCCGAGCGAGCCGGTGCTGAACTCCACACCCGGGACCTTGTGGCTGACGTGGGCCATGAGGCGCGAGCCGTCGGCGCCGTAAGTCGCGAGTTCCGCGAGGGGCAGGAACCCACATTCGGCGAGGGTCGCGTAGAGGAGCGCGGTGGTGTGACCCTTGCTCAGGATGAAGCGGTCGCGGCCCGGCCATTCGGGCTCGGCAGGGCGAACCCGGAGGATGTCGTGGTACAGCACGGCGACGAGGTCGGCCATCGAGTAAGCCCCGCCGATGTGGGAGGAGTTCGCCCGGTGCACCATCCAGGCAGCGCGAGCCCGGGCGTTCCGTGCGAGGGTCTCGCTGGACGTCGGGGGCGGTGGTTCGGGCGCGGGGATGGAGGCCATCTGTCGTTAGAGGATCTCAAGTCGGGTGCCGAGGGCGGCGACGGGGCCAAGGAAGCCGAGCCGTTCGCGGAGGTCACGCAGGATTTCCTGCTTGTACGCCAGGGCAGTGAGGACCAGGGCGTCGACGGGTTGCTGGAGCAGGTGTTCCGGGGGCACGATGGGGAAGTGCCCGACGGGAGTGAAGAGCCCCTGTTTGTGGGGATCGGAGTCGATCACGTAGGCGATGTCGTGGAGGCGCCCGACCGCCATGGCCGCCAGGCCCTTCCCTCCCGCCCCCCAGACCGCCACTTTCTCGCCACGTTGTTGGCAGGAGTCCACCCATCGGTTGAGCTCCCGGAGAAGGCCCGTCACTTTCTCGTCGAAGTCGGTGAAGGCGAAGTCGACGGCCACGCGGACGAGGGCGACGTTGAATTCCCCGTTCATGCCGCGGCTGGTCTCCAGCACTTCGAAGCCGGCACGTTCCAGGGCGAAACGAAGGGTGCGGACGGTGAAGTAGTTCAGGTGGTCGGCGAAGAAATCATAGAACCGATGACCTTCCATCGCCTGTTCCAGGCTCGGCACCTCCACCAGGCCGGGGGCACCCAGGGACAGGGAGCGACGGATCCCGAGCAGGAAATCGTGCGGCGCGGGAACGTGCTCGAGGACCTGACGGGTGGCGAAACCATCGTAGGGCCCGTCGGGCACGGGCGCGTTACGGTGGACATAGCCCGGATGCACCGTGAGTCCCCGCTGGAGGGCCAGGTTGCGGAACGGCGTGGAGGGCTCGTTGCCGACGACTTCGGCGCCCGCGGCCCGGAGATACTCGAGGTAGTTGCCGTCGCCGCAGCCCACTTCCACCACGCGCCGGCCCCGCAGCCCGAAGCGGTGGATGAAGTCGGCCGCCTGCGACTGCTGGTAGTTCCGCATCTGCGCGGAGTGGCTCACCGTCATGATGTACTCGTCGTAGTATGACTCCGTGAAGACCGGGTCGATCTGGACGAACCCGCAGGCCGGGCACCGCCACACCTGGAGATCGATGGGGCGATCCAGGGTGAAGCGTTCGGGCCGCAGCAGGCTGGAGATATTGGCCGGTGAGTTGGGGAGGTGGAGGAACGGCTCGCGGTCCGGCTCGCCACAGAGGCGGCAGGCAGCGGCATTCGGGGAGTTGGAAGGCGTGCTCGGAGACATCGGGCTGGGATTCATCTGGGTTCGGGATGGGCGAGATACCAGGCCGCGGTCTCCCGGAGGCCGTCCCGGAGCGTGCGCCGTGGCATCCAGCCGGTGGCGGCCTGGAGTCGAGTGATGTCCGCCTGCAGGAACATCACCTGATCGGATCGGTAGGGGATCTCCCCGAAGCCGAGCGGCAGTCCGGGATCGACGGCGTCGCGCAGGATCTCAACGACCTGGCGGAGCCGTGGCGCCTGGCCTGACCCGAGATTGAAGATCCCGGCCGCGTCCGGGGTGGCGGCGACGGCGTGGAAAGCGGCGGCAGCGTCCTCGACATGGAGGTAGTCCCAACGCTGTTCGCCGGCGGTGAGGGCGGGGCGTTCGCGGCGGCCGAGGGCGCGGACGACCGAGGGGATCATCCAGTCCGGGTTGTCGCGGGGACCGTACGTGGAGAAGACCCGGAGCCAGGCGAAGCGCAGGCCGCGGAGGGCCGCGAGCCGGGCGGTAAGATGGCCGGCGGCCAGTTTGGCAGCGCCGTAGAGGGTGGTCGGTTGGGTGGGGGCGTCCTCGTTGAGGGGGCCGGATTGGGGACCGTACTCCGCCTGCGACCCCGCCCCAATCCAGGCCCGGGCCCCGATCTCCGAGGCGGTTTCCACCAGGGCGAGGGTGCCGTGCAGGTTTCTCTCCACCTGGGCGACGTCGTTCCGGTGACGGCTGGCGACGCCATGCCATGCGAGGTGAAGGACGGTGTCCGGGGCGAAGGCGCGGGCCGCGGCGCGGAACGAGTCGGGTTGCTCGAGATCTCCGACGATGGACTCGACACGGGCGGCGGTGTCCCCGAGGCGCCAGAGGTCCGAGTCGGGCCGCCGCAGAATGGCGACGGAGATCTTGGACTGAACCAGGTGCTCGACCACGAACGAGCCCAGGAAGCCGGAGGCCCCGGTGACGAGGACGCGTTTCACATCAGGTCGAGAATCGAGGTGAACTTTCCAGGGAACGGCTGGAGGCGCGCGCGGATCTCGGCGAGGTAGGCGTAGGAGAACACCACCAACTCGTCCACGGGTTGGGCGTGGACCTGCTCCGGGGCCACCACGGGGATGTGGGTGGCCGGGGTGTAAAGCCCGTGGAATCCCGTGTTCTGGTCGGCGAGGTAGGCGATGTCCTCCGGGCCGATGCTGGCCATCGCCAGGGTCATGACCCCCCTCCCTCCCGCTCCGTAGCCGGCCACTTTGCGTCCCGCCGCGCGCTGCGATTTCAGGTGGTCGCGCAGCCTGGTGATGCCGGCACGCACTTCCTCCCCGAACTGTGCGAAGGCTGGCCAGGACTCCAGCGGGAGATCGGCGGGGCGGGGGTGGAAGGTGGTCGCGTGGGCGGTGCTCGTGGCCGGGGCCGCTGCGATCAACAACGAGTTGCCCCGACGTTCGACATCGGGAAGGAGGTCGTCGCCGAGCAACCGGAACCCGCAAGCCTCGAGCAGGCGCTTCATGGTCAGCGCCGTCAGGTAGATGGAGTGCTCGTGTTCGAACAGGCAGATCTCCCGGCGCTCGACGATCTTCGCCAGGTCGTGGACCTCGATGAGGAGGACTCC
Organism: Verrucomicrobiota bacterium; assembly: GCA_038328885.1. Lineage (GTDB taxonomy): Bacteria > Verrucomicrobiota > Verrucomicrobiia > Limisphaerales > CAIMTB01 > CAIMTB01. The sequence continues at coordinate 6,752 of JBBQML010000228.1, forward strand.
ACGCTGGGGGTCGAGGACCTGTCGGACCAACTCGAGGAACGGTTTGGGCTCCGGCAGGTGGTCGAAGGTGTAAGTGAGAAGGACGACCTGGGCGGGGCGGAGGTCGGCGGGGATCTGTTCGACCCCCTCGCAGTTGAACAGGGTTTGGATGGTCTCCACCCCGGCGGCGCGGGCGGCCTTGGTGAGGTCGGCGGAAGGCTCAAACCCCACCACCCGGGCCCCGAGCTGCTGGAAGCAACCAAGCTGGTAGCCGTCGCCAGACCCAATCTCCAGAACCCGGTCCCCGGCCTGCAGGCCGAACCGCCGGAAGCTCTCCTCGGCGAGCCGGTGCATGAAGCGCTGGGCGAACGGGGAGGTGGAGACCGTGTAGCGATAGTCCCGGTAGTAATCGGTGACCTCGACGTCGTGCTGGGTCTGGGCGGAGTGGCAGTC
>JBBQML010000229.1:0-7177 GCA_038328885.1 Verrucomicrobiota bacterium
AACGCCTCGCCCGCGGGTCGTCCGCGGGCAACTGGTCCAACCATTCCGGCACAACCTGGCGATTCATGCGACCTCGAGGAGGGCACCCGGGGAGGAAAAGCCCGCCCGGAAGCTCGGAGCAGTCACCGAGGCGGCAACGACTTGTCCGGATGCCGCGGCGCCGGAGGCACCGGGCGCGGGTCGCGGGCGATGAGTTCCTGCAAGTGCGCCACAGCCGCCTCCAACTGCGCGTCGCGCCCGTTGAAGGTGGCGTGCGGCAGGTTGTCGACCACGAGGTCCGGATCCACGCCATGCCCTTCGATCAGCCATTCCCCTTCCGGACCATAGACGCCCAGCTCGGCGGCCGTCGCCATCCCGCGATCCACCAGCCATCGATCCCCGCTCAGCCAGATCTCTCCACCCCAGGTCCGGGTCCCGATGACCTTCCCGAGGCCGAGCCGACGGAAGCCTTCGGCAAAGGCTTCGCCGTCGCTGGCCGTGAACTCGTTGCACAGGACCACCAGATGGCCGCGGAAGGCGTATTGCATGTTCCAGCTCGGGTTGCCCACCCGTGGCTGCCAGTAGAACCACGCCTTCCGCAGCAGTTTGCCCAGGATCCACGAATCGATGTTGCCCCCGCGATTGTGGCGCATGTCGAGGATCAAGCCCTGGCGTTGGAAGACCGGATAGAACTGACGGGCCCACTCGGCGATGTTGCCCTGCCCCATCGCCCGGAGATGCACGTAGCCCAGCCGGCCTTCCCCCAGGCGCTCGACCGCCTCCCGCCGCGTGAGTTCCCATTCGTCATAGCGCAGGTTCGCAGCCTTCTCCGCGCTGATCGGCCGGACCAGCGTGCGCCGCGATTGCTCGTCGGTGCGGGAACGGACTTCCAACAGCACCGGCTTTCCTGCCTGGTTCCGAAGCAGCACGCCCGGATCAACCACCCCCGCCGTCGACCGCCCGTTGATGGTCAGGATCACGTCCCCTGGCCGGACGTCGACCCCCGGCCTGGCGAGCGGGGACCAGGCCTCCGGCAGCTCCGGATCCGCCCGCCGGATGTGGACCACCCGCCAACCCCCGCCCGCCTCGTCGCGGACCAACTCAGCCCCCAACGACGCGGTGGCGATGCGGTCCGGCCCCTCCCGCTCATCCCCGAACCGGACGAAGATATGCAGCGTGAGTGATCGCTCAACTCGGCGCGGTCACTCACGCGGTCCACCAGAGGCAGGTACTTCCGCAGCATCGCGGGCCAGTCGACCTGATGCAGCCCGCGGTCGTAGAAGTAGTCCCGCATCATCCGCCAGGCCTCCGTGAAGATCTGCCGCCATTCCTCCCGCGGTTGCAGCGGGAAGGTCCACCCCTCGAGGCTCACCTTGTCCTCCAGCTTCGCCGGGGCGGCGGCGTCGGCGGCCAGCACATGGAAGTCATCCCCCTTGCGAACCAGGAGCTTCTTCCCGTCGTTCGACACCTCGTAGTCGCGAAGGTCCTCCACCAGGGTCTTGGCCTTCGGTTGGCGGGCCGTGATCTCGAGCTGGCGGAGATGGCGCTTGCCCTCGAACCCCGTGTCGCGGGCGATCCAAAGCACGTGCTTGGCGGTCACCGACAACTGATCATAGTTGCCCGCTGGTACCGGCACCTCGTGCAACCGCCCGGCCAGACCCTCCACCGTGATCGCCACCACCACACCCGCCGGAACGGCGTTCGAGCCGGATGCCGTCAATGCCACCGGCGCCACCGCTGCGTCACCCGACGGAACCGCCAGGGCTGTCGGCGCCGGTGGGGGTACCGCCGTCTCCTTCTTCTCGGGCTTCTCGGGCTTCTCCCTCTTCTCGGGTTCCTCCGGGGAAAGCTCATCTGCCGGGACGAACGGCGATCGCAGTCCAGGGGCCAGCGCCAATTGGTAGATCTTCGTGGTCTCGACGAAGAACGGGTCCGGCTGGAACGGTCCCCAGGGAGAAGGCACCAGGGACCGGATCTCGCGATCGCTCAGGAAGTACAGCCACTTCCCATCCGGCGACCAGGCCGGACTGTAGCTGTCTACGCGGTCGGAGGTCGCGGTGACCCGCGTGCCGTCCTGCGGGCGGAACAGCTTGATCTGCCGGTAACGGTTGGTCGCCGGCTCGGCATACGCAAACCACTGGCTGTCCGGCGACCACGCGAAATCAGTGAGTTGGTGGACGGCGGATTCCGCCACCTGAAGGGTCTCCCGTCGGTCGAGGTGATGAAGCCACAGCCGCAGGTTCTTGTCCCCGAAGGCGAGCCATGCCCCGTCCGGGGAAGGCACGCCCTCGAACCGGAAGACACTGCCGTTCGTGGTCAACTGCACCGGGGTCCCCAGCCCGTTCGCCGGAAGGCGCCAGAACTCCAGTTCCCGCGTCTCGTCCGATAGCGCCACCAACGACTGGCCGTCGGGCAGGAACCGCGCCTGCCGGTAACGGACCCCACCCTGGCGCGGCACCTCGACGAAACGCCCGGGTTCGACGGGTGCGACAAACACTTGGCCCCGGGCGGTGAGCACCACGCGATCGCCCTTGGGCGCGAGGTGGGCTGAGGTCAGATACTCCACCGGCTTCCGCACCCACAGTTCGCGCTGCTGATCAAAATCGGAAACCAGCCGGATCGGGATGAGGCGGTTGCTGTCGTCTGCCAGGTCGAGCAGGCGCAGATCCGCCCCCTGCTGGTACACCACGCGTCCCTCATGGAGGCACGCCGACTGGACATCATAATCGCGGTGCCGGGTGTGGGCCCTCGGATCCGCACCGTCGGGCCTGATGGACCACACGTTCATGATGCCGTCGCGGTCCGACAGGAAGTAGACCCGGTCGCGCCACCACATCGGGTTCTTGCTCGTGCCCTTGAAATCGGCGGTGAGCGGCGTCGCCTCGGTCTCCCGTGGCGAGAACCGCCAGAGACTCTGAGCCGTGCCGCCCCGGTAGCGTTTGGTGCTGCTCCCCTGGTGGGGCAGCCGGGTGAAAAAGAGGGTCGGTCCGTCCGGTGCCCACGCGGCCTCGGTCGCCTGGGCCAGCGGCAGGACTTCCCGCAAGCCCGTCCGCAAATCCAGGGTCGCCAACTGATCGTTCGGCAGGTCCGAATGCACGCGGGTTCGGAATACCAGTCGTTGCTCCGGCGTCCAACCCACCGCCGTGGACGGCACGCCGTCGAAGGTCCGCCGCACCGGCAGTCCGCCCGCAAGCGGCATGGTGTAGACCTCCGTGGGCCCCTCATACTCGGCCGAGAACGCGAGGGTGGTTCCGTCCGGCGAAATCGCGGCGTGCGCCTCCATGCCGGGGTGCGTCGTGACGCGTTGCGCGACGCCGCCCGTCGTGGGGACCTGCCACAGATCCCCCTCGCTGGTGAATACCACGGTCTCACCGTGCAAGGCGGGGAACCGATGATACGCCGCCGGCCCCGCGGCGGCCTGGGCAAATACGCTGGCCGCACCGACGAAGGCGAGGAAGAGACCTGGGATCGTATTCACGCGTGATGACTTCGCAGACCTCACGGCGGGAGGCGAGCCGGGACTGTCGGCGCCGCGGGTGGAATGAGAACTGCGGCCGTGCATCCACAGGTTGTCGGTGCGGTGGACCGTACCAAAGCGGCGGCGCGCGTTGCTTCCCGCCGCACTCCAGGAGGAGCGGCGCGCCCTGGAGTGCGCCGAGGAGCCCCGCGAGGCGGCGCTTTGGTATCCCGTCACCCACAACTCAGGGATGCACCGGAACCGCTGCGACGGGCAAAAACGCGCTTGCGCCCTGACATGGGCCCCCCTATACACGCGTCCGGATCGCCCAATCGAAGGAATCCAATTGGAGTTTTTCCCAGCACGATGATTAACCAACCGGTGAGGGTTGCTTGAGTCGCCCGTTCCCGTCCCGTCATGCCCCGGCCGGGCCAAACCTGCGCATCAACGGCAAAATCCGAGCCCGCGAGGTCCGGGTCATCGGAGATGAGGGTCAGCAGTTGGGGGTGCTCCCTCTGTCGGAAGCACTGAGCCTCTCCCGCACGAAAGGCGTCGATCTGGTCGAGATTGCGCCCAACGCAGTGCCCCCGGTCTGTCGGCTCGTCGAGTACGGCAAGTACAAGTACGAGCAGGAAAAGCGACAGAAGGAGGGCAAGAAGCATCAGCACGCGAACAAGGTCAAGGAGGTCCAGCTCAGTGCGAACATCGATCCGCACGACTTCCAGACCAAGCTGAGCCACGCCATCGGCTTCCTCTGCGAGGATATGAAGGTCAAGGCGGCACTCCGGTTCCGCGGCCGGGAGATGGCCCACACCGAGTTCGGCTTCCGCGTCGTGAAGCGTTTCATCGCCGAAATCGCCCCCTGGGGTCATCAGGACTTCGAACCTAAACTGACCGGGCGCTCGATCAACGTGATGATCAGTCCCCTCCCCCGCGCCAAGCGGGCCAAGGCGCCCAGCGAAGGCGAGCCGGGGTCCGCTCCGTCAACTCCGCCTCCGGCACGTGAGGCCGACGAGTCCGAGGCAGCCGCGGCCAGCCCGGAGGCCGTCCCCGGACCAACTCCCAAGACCCTCCCGGCGTCAACCAACCCCTCACCCGCGCCCGGGACGGCGCCCAGCCTCGCCCAGAAGTCCCCCCCGGACGAGACGACACCCGTCCCCGACGCCCAACCCGCGGAGGCCCCCGCCCCGAGCGAGAACCCGGCGGCGTAGGCCGCGGAGGCGGTCAGCAATCGGACGCCTGCACCGCTCGGGCCGGTGCCGGCCCACCTCCTTCAAACATCTCTCCCGCATGAGCAAGATCGTCGGGATTGATCTCGGAACCACCAACTCCCTGGTGGCGACGGTGGACTCGGGCGTCCCCTATGTCATCGCGGACGCGGCCGGCCGGCGACTGACCCCGTCGGTGGTGCATGTGCCGGGTCCCGGGATTCCCCCCCTGGTCGGCGATCAGGCCCAGCGCGTGCGCGCCCTGCATCCCGGGGAAACCGTGTACTCGATCAAGCGCTTCATGGGACGGCGCGGCGGCGACATCGCCCACGAGGAAATGCTCGTGACCTACCCGGTGCAGGGCGCGGGGGCGGGACCCGTGACGGTCAAGCTGCACGACCGCGCCTGGACGCCCGAGGAGCTTTCCGCGGAGGTTCTCAAGAAGCTGAAGTCCGACGCCGAGGCGGACCTGGGGCAACCGGTGACCCGCGCGGTCATCACCGTTCCCGCCTACTTCAACGACGCCCAGCGCAACGCCACCAAGCTGGCCGGGGAACTCGCCGGGTTCACCGTGGAGCGGATCCTGAACGAACCCACCGCCGCCGCACTGGCCTATGGACTCGACCGACTCAAGGACCAGGCCCGCATCGCGGTCTACGACCTCGGCGGAGGTACCTTCGATCTCTCGATCCTCGAGTTGAACCGCGGGGTCTTCCAGGTCCTGGCCACCCATGGCAACACCCGGCTCGGCGGTGATGATCTCGACACCCGCCTGACCGAGTTCCTGATCGGGAAGATCGCCGCCGCCGGCGGTCCGACCCTGCGGGCCGACACGGCTAGTTCCGTCGCTCCGGACCTGGAGTTGCAGTTGCTCGCGCGCCTCCGCGAAACCGCGGAGCAGGCCAAGATCCGGCTCAGTTCCGAGTTGGAGGCCGAGATCGCCCTGCCATTCCTGACCCCCGACTTCAGCTTCCGCTACTCCCTGACGCGCAGCGAACTCGAAGCCCTCACCCGCGACATCCTCCTGCGGACCCGCCCCCACTGCCTCCGCGCCCTCGCCGATGCCAAGCTCGAATCCAGGGATCTGGACCAGGTGATCCTCGTCGGGGGTCAGACCCGCATGCCCCTGGTGCGAGCGCTGGTGACCGAGTGGTTCGGCTGTGTGGAGTTCGAAGAGGCCCGGGGCGACCTGCGCCTGGGAACCGAGTACCACGAAACCCCGGGCCCCCGGCTCAACACCGGGGTGAACCCCGACGAAGCCGTGGCGATCGGTGCCGCCATCCAGGCCGAAATCCTCGCCGGCGGCATGACGAATCTGCTCCTCCTCGACGTCACCCCCCTCTCGCTCGGCCTCGAAACCTTCGGCGGACTGATGAACGTCATCGTCCCCCGCAACACCACGATCCCCGTCAAGGCCGGGGAGGTGTTCACCACGGCCGTCGACCACCAGCGGTCCATGCTGATCCACGTGCTCCAGGGAGAACGCGAACGGGCGGTGGACAACTGGAGCCTCGGCCGCTTCGAGATCGAGTTCGAACCCGCCCCCAAGGGAGTCCCCCGGGTTGGCGTCCAGTTCGAGATCGACGCCAACGGAATCCTTCATGCCCTCGCCCGGGACATCCGCACGGGTCACCAGAAAATCGTCGAGCTCAAGTCGGCCGTGGACGTCAGCGACACCGACGTCCAGAAGATGATCGAGGAGTCGGTCGAGCACGCCTTCGACGACCTCAAGTCGCGGCAGTGGATCGAGGCGAAGCTGAAGGCGGCTGAGACGCTCACCGCCACCCGCAAGGGACTGGCCGAGCACACGACGGAACTCGAACCCGCCTACCGCGAACGCGTGGAGGCCGCCCTGCGTCAGGTCGAGGCGGCATTGGAGACCGAGGAAGCACGATCCAGGACGGGCGACACCGCACGACTCAAGACGGCCAATCAGGCGCTCGACGACGCCACCCAGCAACTGGCCGACCTGATGATGGACCGGGCGATGGAGGAGATGCTGCGCAAGCAGGGGATGATCCAGTAGGCACCCAGCCCGCGGCTCCCCAGCCCGTCGGGTAGTGGATTCCTGGTTGCTTTCCCGCCGTCGACCTCGGTTGCTTGAGCCGCATGTTCGGCGACTCCCAGCCCCCGACCTCGCTCACGACCCTGCCCCGGCTGTACCAGGCCCAGCGGCAGGCCTTCCTGCGCGACCCCTTCCCCGCCGCCAGCGTCCGCGAGGAATGGTTGCGGTCGATCGAAGCGCTGCTCCAGCACCACGGCGCCGCTCTGGCCGCGGCGGTCTCCCAGGATTTTGGCCACCGGTCAATCCACGAGACGCAGTTGCTCGAGCTCTTCCCCAGCCTCGGTGCGCTCGGGCATGCCCGCCGGCACCTCCGCCGCTGGATGAAGCCCAAGCGCCGCTCCGTCGCGCTCTGGTTCCAGCCCGGCCGGGCCGAGATCCTGCCCCAACCGCTGGGCGTCGTGGGCATCATCGTCCCCTGGAATTACCCCCTGTACCTCACCTTCGGCCCGCTCGCCGGTGCCCTCGCCG
>JBBQML010000230.1:0-7154 GCA_038328885.1 Verrucomicrobiota bacterium
CTCGCATCGGACCGCTATTTCGGCCTGACGAGCACCCGGAGCCGCTTCGCGGTGTAATTCGCGGCGTTGTCCGCGAAGGTCCAGTCGGGGTTGTTGGCCGGCTGGTTGCCGATGCCGAGATCGGCGTGGGAACCCTGTCGGCAGTGGTTGATGGCGAACAGGGTCTGGCGGGCTTCGGGGTTGTGCACCTGCATGCAGCCGTAGCCTTCCTGGGGCTCCCCCGGTTGGTCGCCAAAGTCGTAGACACTTCCCGAGGCGTGAGGGACACCCGCCCCATTCTCCATCCCATAATTGCCCGGCCAGAATTCCAGGTTGCCTTCCTCAGGCCGGTCCCGGTGACGATGCCCTTCACGTTCGTGAACACGTTGAGGTTCGTCACGGCTCGCTGCCAGCGGATCTTCGATGCGACCGTGGGAAGGCCCAGCAGGGCGGCTTGGTCCGTGAAGGCGTCCATCGAGACGAAGACGTACTGGGTGACGCCATCCCGACCGGTCAACTCCAGGAAGTAGGCCACGCGATCGAAGGCGTGTGTGACCTTCGAGGCGTGGTCCACGTCGTAGGCTGTCGTGGCGCCCAGCTTGGAGAGGTCGAGGTCGTAGACCAAATGGGCGCAGCGGATGGAGCATGCCGTTCTACAGCGCGGTGGCGTGTTGAACGTCGCGGGGCGGAAGCAATTCCGCCGGGAAGGTTGGCATCGCCGGGCGACGCCCAGCCCCACAGCACGATGGGCTTCTCCTGCTGAAGTACCATGCCTCCCCTCCTGCTAGGGCGCGCGGGGCGGTTCCTTGTCGAGCGTGACGGCCGTGCCACCCTGGATGCGCTTGATTTCGGCAGCGGCGCGGGCGACGTCGGCACGGTCGACGAGGGCGGTTACGTCCATACCGAGCTTGCGGGTGGCGCCGGCCGCGATCCGGGGGACCCGGCCGTTGAGCCGCTCGATTCGCCGCGTGGAGGGGAATCCCGTGCCGGGTTCGAGGCCCGTGACGTAGCCTTCCTCGACGGCGGCCAGGTTCTTCCAGAGCGTGACGTAGGGGAGGGCCTCGACATTGAAGCCGAGGGCGACGCCGCGGTCGGCACGGGCGTTTTGCAGCATGATGGCCGAACGTCCGGTGGTGTCGGCAACGGGCTGGAGGCAATAGACCTGCTCGACGAAACCCTTGGCGGGTCCGCCGTACTCGGCGTACCGCTCGACGTCGCGGGCCGCGTGGGCGTTGAACGGGGTGATGCGGCGGACGGCCCCGAGGAACCGCGCCCCGTTCTGGAGGAGCGGGGAGCCGAAGTTGCAGTGATAGATCATCTGGAACTCCTGCTCGTGGGCCCCGTGGTTGGTGATGGTGTCCTCGATGCGGAAGCCGGCGGTGGCCGGGTCGGTGGAGATCTCGGTCCAGAGCTCGAGTTTGGGACCGTAGAACATTCGCTCGTCCACCCGTCCCCGAATCCGGAGGCGGTTCGGCGGGGCGGTGTCCACGACGACCTCCACCTCGCTGGCAGGGATGTTGGCGATGCGACCGTGGAGGGTGAGTTGCATCTCGGCCTTGTCGCCGAGGTTGTTGATGAACTCATCGCGGCCGGGGTGCCCGGCCCATTCGAGGCCGCAGCGGACCATCCATTCGTTGAAACCCTCGAGCCAGCCCAGGCCGCCCCGGCTCTCGAGGTTGATGTACTGCGGATGGACCACTTCCTTCACCGGTGAATCCCAGCCCAGCCGGATGTCCCCGGCGGTGGCATCCAGGATTCCCATGCCACGGGTCGGCACGATCGATATGGTCATGACGCCGTTATCCACGACGATCACATCCACCCCCTCCTGCCGGCCGCCGTGCAGGGTGAGCTTGCGAATGGTCCACGGGATCAGCATGCCGAGGTCCCGGTGGGTCAGTGTCCATTGGTCGGTGCGAACCCCGCGGCTGGCGCTGGTTAGAACGTGCCGGAAAGGCTCGGCGGCGGCGGTGGCAGGCGCGACCAGACCGGCGGCGGCGGCAGTGGCGAACATGGCGGTGGCGAGGAGTTTCATGACGGAGAGTGGCGGCGCTCGTTCTCCAGTGGGACGAGCGAAACTGCAAACCCCGAATGCGGTCTGGCCGAGGTGTCATCAGGAGGCTCCCCGCCCTCCACGGCCCGTGTTCGTCGCCGGTGGGCGGTGTTCCTTGCGCCGACCTGGGGTGGACGGTCCATTAGTCGGCCGGATGTAGGAATCCTCTGATAGCCGATCAGCCTACTCCGGTGGGCTTAAGTCCCGGCCTTAATCGACCGAGGGGGTAGTAGTGCCACGCTTTGTCAATCAACGCTCTGCGGCGGAGTCGAACCTTCGAAACCCGGGCGTCGAGCCCTCCGTGATGAAGTGAAGCCGTGGAACAAATGAGATTGTCTGCTGATCTGACCATCGGCTTCACGGCTCCCCGCACGCTGCCCATGGCCGTCGGTTCGAAACGACCCCGAGCCTCGTCGCCGGGGGCCCGTCTCCCGATCGCCCGTGCTGAACGCAATCAACCCATGAATAGCAAGCCAGGCCTGATCACCAGGCCTGATCACCTCCGTGGTGGTGGTGGGCCGTTTCCGCCGGCGACGACGGGGACACGAAGGACGCCGTCATGCACTTCTACTACCAGATGCAGCCGACGTTCTGCTTTCCGGCGTTGGGGCCGAACGACCAGCCGGGGCTCGGCACGGAGTTGGCCTGGTTGCCGGCCTCCCCGGCTGCCGGCGGCGACGCTTCGACGCCGGTGCCGTTCACTTATCATATCGGCTGGCCCGCAAACCAGGTCGCCGCGCTCCGGCTCGGTGAGACACTCATGATGGCCACCCGGGGCTTGCCCGACGTCTGGGACCAACTCAGCGTGGCGGTCGAGTATGACCAGTCCGATCGTCAGGGCCATGGCTCGAGCGTGACGCTGTTCGATCCCCTGGCCGCCTCCGGCACGGATCTCGACGGCGGGGTCATCGCCGCCATGATTACGGCCAACCTCGCGCGACAGGATCCCACCAGTCCGTTCGTTCGGTTTCCGGAGTTGCCGCCCTCACTCTACTCCCGTCTGTACTACGATCCCAACCAGGGCAAGGGAGGACAACTCATGCTGGAGGGCGTCTACAATACCACCCTCACCGGCAGCGGCTACCTCCTCCTCAACCTGCTGGAAGACTTCGAGAAGGCGCAGGTCAAGGGAATGGCTGGCTCGCTCAATGGCAGATCCAAGGACCAGTGGAATGCCGCGGTCGAGCTCCTGACCCAGAAGTTGACGCCGATCGACCCGAACACTCCTTACGTCAAGGCGGCGCTGGGCGCCGGACTGACGACGCCCGGCGGCTACGTCACCCTGGCCTTCAACAACAGCACCAACCGGCAACAGGTGCCTACGGCGGAGCCGATCAGTGTCGTCGTCCTCCAGGTCCAGCCCCAGCTCTACAGCGGGTCCCTGGAGGTGCTCGAGCCCGACGACGCGCTGGCCGAGCAATTGTCTCTTCGCTACAGCGCCGACCTGGCGGGGCAGGTGGGCCAGGCCGAGTTTCAATGGCGCTCGACGGACCCGGTGGGCGGGCTCCTCCCCGACAGCAACTACGAGACCTGGCCGGTGTACGGGGTCGACTCCGCCACCGGCACGAACGAGGTCAGCCTGACCGGGGCGAATCCCTTCGTGATGACGGATCACTACTTCGCCGTGCGGTACCGGCCCACGGACACGAACGGGCCTACCGGGAGCACCTGGAGCGACTGGACGTACGGTTTCGCGCCCGGCTGGGTCAAGCGAGCGATGACCGGCATCAACCCGTTTGAACAGGTCTTCCATGACATCGTCGCCAACGCGGTGAACACGCGCGTGACGATGATCAGCCAGGCGGGCGGGCCCTACGAGGGCGACACCGCGCTCAACCTCCCCGCCGCCAGCAGTGCCGGTCTGATCTCCACCTGCCAGACCATCTTCAACCGGGCCAGGTCCTTCAGCCTGGATACCGGGCAGAGCAACCCGAACCTCAACCAGACCCTGCTCTTCGCGGCCAGCCGGCTTCACGACCTCTACATGCTGCTCGGCAACGAGGCGTTCGCCGACGCCCAGGATCCGACCATCGCCTTGCCGCGCTCGCTGGCGGAGGACCAGCACGGCGCCGACGCCACCTCCATCTTCCCGTTCATGAACCAGGTGCCCAACCTGCTCGAGGAGGAACTGGCCCTGTTGCGCGGTCGGGACGATACACTGGAACCTTCCGTCCAGACCTCCCCCACCTACAACCGTCTGTTCTGGAACTTCACCCAGGGCATCAACGGGGGTGAGGCGGCCTACGCTTACAACTACAACCTCAAGGGGACCACCACGAACACCGTGGGCTTGATCACCCCCGAGGACGCCAAACGTCTCTACCCTCAGGGGCACGGCGATGCGTGGGGCCACTACCTGAGCGCCATCAGCCCCTATTACGAGCTGCTTTCGTACGATATCTTCGTGTGGCAGACCGAGCCGGAAGCCACGCTCATCGGCAATGCCACCATCAGTACGGACTACCTCGACGAACAGAAATTCGTCGAGACCGCGGCGGCACGGGCGCGGACCGGGGCCGAGATCGTCCGGCAAACCTTCCGGCAGTGCTACTCGGAGGATCCCACCGGTCGTTGGGCGGGCTACACCGACAGCAACACCAACCGAGCCTGGGGCATCGGGGACTGGGCCAGCCGCGCAGGCCAGGCCGCGTACTATGATTGGGCGGTGGCCAACTCGCTTCTGCTGGAGAACCTCACGAACAGGGTGCAGCTCGGCGGCACGGACCTCCCGCCGGAGGGCATCCAGAAGATCGATCGCGCCGGCACGCCGGAACTCCGGGAGATCTCCCAGACCCTGTTGAGCATCCAAGCTGAAGCGGACAGCGCCAACACCGGGCTGAATCCGCTGGGGCTGGCGCGCAACGTGGTGCCGTTCGACATTGATCCCACGGCCATCGATGCCGGGCAGACCCACTTCGAGCAGATCTACAACCGGGCGCTCCAGGCCCTCTACAACGCCTGCGTCGCCTTTGATCACTCGCGTAACGCCACCTTCGCGCTGCGCGACCAAGCCGACTCCACCTACGACCTCGAGGAGGCGCTGACCGAGAACGAGATCGACTATCACAACCGTCTCATCGCGCTCTACGGCTATCCGTACGCGGACGACATCGGTGCCGGGAAGACCTACCCGCAGGGCTATGCCGGGCGGATCTGATCAACTGGCAGATCCTTGATCTCGAGAATCTGCTGGTCAACGTACCGACCGGCCAGGTCATGCAGGTCACCGTTTCCAATCTGGTCTTCCAGCCCAACAACGACTTCAGCAAGGGCTAGTACACGGACTACACAGACCTGTCCTTGGACGTCGTCGCCTCGACCAACGAGGTGGGTACCATCCAAGTGTACATGGCGGACAACGGCCTGAAGGTGAAGCCGCCGAACTGGTCCGGCCGGCGCGCCGCCCAGGGGGAGCTTCAACTCGCCCTTTCGGACTACGTGCAGACGTGGTACGCGCTCGACGCGAAGATGGCCGAATACGACCAGATGCTCGCCGAGTTGGGCGGGGCCCTGGCGCACCAGAAGGAGGACTACGAGCGGTATCCCAACGAATGGCAGGAGCAGGAAGCGAACGAGGAGCACAAGAAGGCCACCGCCCAGTGGGTGGCAGGGCTCAAACTGACCAAGCAACTCGTCGAAATGGAGGCGGACGCCTACAAGGAGATCGGATTGGCCTCGGCGGATCTCCTCCCGACCGACATTCCGGGCCTGGCCGGACCATTCCCGGTGAACGTGGTCAGCATCGACAGCCTGAAGGCCGGGTTCAAAGGGGTGATCTTCGGCACCGTCTACGCCCAGTATCTGGCCGCGCACGGTTCCGAGATCGGGGTGGAGGCGCGCACCTTGCAGCAGGAGCAGTGGGACGTTGATCTGGAGACGCTGCTCTCCAGCAACCAATACCAATCACTGCTCCGATGGAATACCCAGGACACCCTGGTCAAGCTGCGCGACCAGTACGTCAAGCAGGCCGAGATGTTCGCCCAGGTCGAGACCCTGAGTCAAAGCTACCAGCGCGTGCTGAAGCTGATCTCGGACGGCCAACTGCTGCTCTCGGAGCGCGCCCAGGTCCGTTCCCGCGCCGCCCAGCGCATCCAATCCGAGCGGTATGCCGACCTCTCCTTCCGCATCTTCCGGAACGACGCCCTGCGCCGGTACCAGAAGGCCTTCGATCTCGCCGCCCGGTACACTTACCTGGCCGCCAAGGCCTATGATTACGAGACGGGTCTCCTCAGCTCCGACACCGCCCGCACCCCCGGCAGCCGCTTCCTCGAGGACGTCGTGCGCGCCCGCCTGCCCGGCCGGTTTTATGTCTGGCTGGGCACCCCGATGGTCGGGGGTTCCGCTGGCGAGCCGGGCCTGGCGGACATCCTGGCCCGGATGAAGGCCGACTGGGACGTGGTGAAGGGTCGTTTCGGGTTCAACACGCCGGACACCGAAACCAGCCAGTTCTCGTTGCGCAGCGAGCGCTACCGCATCGCCCCCGCCCCGGGCAGCGACGGCACGTGGGCTCAGGCCCTGGAGAACTGCAAGGTGGCGGACCTGCACGCCGTTCCCGAGTTCCTCCGCTACTGCCGGCCGCGCGTGTATCTCATCCCGGTCGGGCAGGATGTGATGCGATCCCCCACCCGCGGCGCCGTGACAACCCGGTCGTGGACGGTGCTGGACCAGGCCATCCCGCTGCCCTTCAACGTGGGTGGCGCGGACGTCGACAGCCCGGACTGGAATCCGGTGAGGGACTCGCTCCGCGAGCCCCTGGCGCAGATTCGGCGCCACGGGTCCCTGCGGGCCTACCATGACGCTGGTGACTTCGATCCATCCCAGACCTCCAACAACAGCCGGCTCGTGGGCCGTTCGGTGTGGAACACGCAGTGGCTGCTGATCATCCCCGGGCGCACGCTGCTCGCCGACCCGAACGAGGGCATCGAGCGCTTCATCCACGGCGCCAGGAACGAAGGTGTCCGGGACGGGGACGGCATCAAGGACATCAAGCTCTTCTTCCAGACCTATTCTATCTCGGGTGACCAGCCCTTCGTCTATGAAACCACACACTCTCCTCGCCTCGCTGGTCCTGGCCCTGGCCGCTTCGGTGATGGTGCCGGCAGCGACCTTCGCCGGCATGCCT
>JBBQML010000231.1:0-7153 GCA_038328885.1 Verrucomicrobiota bacterium
TAATTCTCGAGGCTGGGCGAGCGCGAGGGCGGAGGGCCGAGGACCGTGGCGCCGGCATTCACCAGATCATGGATTTTGCGCAGGACCGGCGGGCGCATGGTGTCCAGTGCCGGGAGCACGAGCACACGGTAGGTCGTGCCGTGCGGCAGCGTGAGCAGGCCGTTGGTCACTCCGAGCCTGGTCTCGATCACCTCGCCGTTCAGGTAGTCGAAGTCGCGGCCGGCCGGCAGTTCCGGTTGGCGCACGCCGGTCATCTTCGGGGCGTCGTCGCCGATGAAGTACGCGACGTCGGCCACGCGATGCCCCTGCTGCAGCAGCCAGCAGCAGCGCCGGAGGTAATCCACCCACGCCTTGCTCCGCTCGAACCAGGTGTTGTGCCGGTTGAACTCGGTGCCGAACCAGGCATTGACCCCGGGCGCCCGTTCCTCCCAGGGCTGATGGATGTACACATGCAGCACCAGGTGGTTCACCCCCTCACAAAATGACCAGTCCCCGCGGGCCTTGAGCGCGGCGGGTGCGTTCTGGAATGCGGGTCCGCCGGTGAAGGCCTCGGCTGAGACGAACTTCATGCCGTAGGTGTTCGCGCACGAGGATGCGGCGCGGCATTCGATCGAGCCCAGGTCGCCGGTGACCCAGTACTCCCCGCCAACGCGGTCGGACTCGCTGCCGTACTTCAGGAACTCGCTGGGGAAACCCCAGTGTCCGTAGTTCTCGAGCCACAGCCCCAGGCCGTGCGCTCGACAGGCGTCCCGCAGGCCACCGACGTATTCCGTCGCCACCCGGTCCGCCACCAGGCGGCGCAAATCCCAAAGGAAACGCTCGCTCCGGTCGGCGCTGCCCACGAGTCGACCGGCCAGCACCGGCAGCCAGGGCCGGGGATCGTAGCCGTAGCGACGCCGAAACGGCTCTTCGAACCCATCGGTCCAGTTCTGTGAGCCCATCTCGTAGCTGTCCGCCACGACCCGCGTGAAAGCCTTGCGGTCGGCGGCGGGCACGCGGCGGAGCAGGTCGCCGATGAAGGCGTCGAAGTGGTGTCGAGCCAGGCCACGGTTCATCTTGTCCACTTCCAGACCCTGGCCTTCCGGCGACGCGGGGGCGTTCCTCATGCCTGTCGGGGTCATGCCGATCCGCTGGATGACCCATTCGCCGGGAGGTGCCTCCCACCGCAGGGTGCCGTCCGCCGCGAGTTCCTTCGTCAGGTCGCGTACTTCGGACTGGGGCACCACGAGGTTGGGATGGTCAGGCTCCGGTTGCGTCGGCCAGAGGTAGGTGTCCCACCTGGGCAGCGGTGTGGGGTGCATCTTGCCCAGCTGCTTCTCGACGAATGCCTCGAGCCGCGCGGCCCCGGAGAGTTCGAGTTCGGCCAACCGCAGCTTGCCGCCGCCCTGCGCCTCCGTGAACACGAGGCGGAACCGGGTGGCCGTCGTGGCTGGAAACGAGATCGTGACCGGACCGCGCGGCAGGAAGCCGACGTTCGTCGACATGTTCGAGCGGTCGCACTTGAACTCGCGCACGGTCCGCAGTTCGCCGGTTGGGGACTCGGCCTGGAGTTCGACCTGGGCGGCGAAGGCCTCGTCGGCCGGGACGATTTGCAGCGAGCGGGCGGTCAGAGCCTGGCCGAGCCGGAGTTCGACGGTGAAGGGCTTTGTTCCCCGGCCGGCATCCGGGGGGAACTCGAAACTGGTGGCCGGATCGCCGTCCACGAGCCTCTGCAGTCCTTCGGCGTCGGGTATCGAAGTGATTCCGGGCGAATGGGCGGCGAGCAGATCCGCGTCGGAGGCGGGGGCGGGGAAGGCGAGGACCGCCACGTCCTGAAAGGGCTCCTTGGGAACGGGCAGCCGCTGGTCGAACCGGAGCGGCCCGCTCACGCGCGTCTCCGACCAGGCCAGGTGCCGCATGGAGTGCTCGGGTTTGATCCAGGGTCCGCCGCTCTGGCTCCAGCCGGGGCAGTTGAACATCGCGAGGTTGACGCCCGTCCGTCCGCCTTCGCGGAGCGCGTGCGCCACCAGATCCCACCATTCGGGCGTGAGCACCTTGACCTTGCCGGCGGGTACGTCGTCCAGGAAGACGTTGCCGATGAACGCCTCGCCGATGCCAACGCGGGCCATGGCTTCGAGGTCGCGGCTGATGCCCTCCTTGGAGAGGTTGTCGCTGATCCAGTACCAGTAGCACCAGGGCTTGGTCTCCTCCGGTGGTCGGGCGAACCCGGCCTCCAGGGTTGGCCCCGGGCCCGGCAGCGCGACGTCTTCCGCAGCGGCTCCGCTGGATGGTTGAAGCGCGGCGGAGATCCCGAGGGCCGCGAGGGTCCGGACGAGACGGTGGATGCCTCCTAGGTTGGTGTGTGGCGAAGCGTTCATCGGGCGGGGGAGTCCGGCGCGGTGACCAGGAACACGGACTTGAGATGGGGGAGCTTGAGCAGGACCCGGGTGACCTCCGTCCCGCCGCGTCGGGCGTGCCTCGTCTCGGCGGGTTGGGTGCGGCCGGTGTGCGGATCCCACGCGACCAAGCGGTGGTGCCCGCGGAGCGTGACGACGGACTCCGTCAGCGTTGGGTTCAGGTTGGCGAGGAAAAGGACGTGCCGGCCCTTCCCGGTCTTGTGGATGTACCGCAACGCCTGGTCGGGGTCGAACTGGACATCGTAGACCGGTTGGGCGGCCTCGAGGGCTCTGCGCAGGGTTGCTGCGTTCAGTCTGCGCAACCGGATGGCGCACCCGCCGCGGGGGTTGCGGTGCACCTCGAAGCCCGGGGACGACGCCGCTGCCGGTGGCGGCGCCGCCGTCCCGGCGAACATCGACCCCACCGCCCGGGTCACGTCCGCGTCGTGCCCGAACTCGGCCGACTTGGACGGCAATTGGCCGGTGGCGATGACCGTGCCGCCCTGGTCGAAGAGGGCTTGGATCTGCCGCAGGCTGCTCCAGTGGATGGTCTGGTGGCCCGGGAGGATCAGGACCTTGAAGCGTCCCGGGTGGACCCGGTTGGGCAACTCCAGCAGGCCATCCCGGACGCGGCACGAGCCGGCCAATACTTCCGGGTGCAGGTAGGTGTAGTCCTGGCCCACCTGGACCGAAAGAAGTTCGGCCACCTGGACGTAGTCGGCCTCGGGCACGGCCACGCCGCCTTGGTAGTGGCCCAGCGGCCCGTCGAGGCGATGGCTGCCCTGCAAGGTGGCGATCGGGTAGAGAAGAGCGATATCGGCGACGTGGGCGTCGTCGTTCTGAAGCATGAGGTTCAGCCGGGCCAGCCAGGTGTTGAACTCCGGCAGGCGGGGAGCGTAGAGGGGATGCCGCCACGACAACTCGGGCTTGAAGGTGACGTGTTGGTCGTCGTACCAGACGGCGTGAGGGATGAGGAGGTTGATGCCCTTCGTGTATTGCTCCATCGCGACGGCGTACAGGTCGTCCCAGGGCAGGTCGCCCATCGCCCCGTAGGTCTCGGACATCACCAGCGAACGGTCATAGTTGTAGGCCGCCGAACTGACCACCTTGTAGAACCGCTCGGCCGGGCGGTCGCCCCCGATCTTGTCGATCCCGGGAATCTCCAGGTGCTGGAAGCACTTCATCAGGTCGCCGGACACGGACACGGGGTTGACGACCTCCTCCTGGTCCTGGTGGCCGGTGGCTTTGATCCCATGGGCGGCGGACCAATCCTGGATCCGTTTGGAAAACCCGGTCGCATAGAGCTCCGATCGGAAACCGAACAGGTAGTTCCGCGCGGCCTGGGTCTCGGGACCGATGTCGTACCAGAGCGCCGGATAGTAGGGACGTGGGTCGAAGCCGTGCCGGGCCTGGAACTTCTCGTTGAACTTGTCGGTCCAGCTCCGGCCTTCCGCCCGGTACAGGGTCGGCTCGTCGAAGAACGTCGAATCGATGGTGGTCCCGAAGTGATGGGCGAACCGGTCGTAATAGGCCTGGTGGGTGATGGCGATGAAGCGGTCGGCGGCGTCCGGGTCCAGGTAGTCGCAGATGGGTTCGCCCGCGTTGACACAGAGAAACGCCATGAGTTTCCAGGAGCCGGTGGGCGCGTCCCAAGCCAGCCGCGTCCCGGTGACGGTGGCCGTCAGTTCCACCCGCTCCAGGGTCGCCGTGTTCATCGCCACGACCGCCGCGAGGCGGCCGGGCGGGAGGTTGGTCCGGAATTGGATCGGCCCTGCGACCAGCCACTCATGCTTGTCCAGCCGCTTGATCGTGAGTTCCGGCCAACGCTGCGCGAAGAGGCTGGTGTCACTGGAGTTTTGCGAACCGGCAGATCCGCTGGGGAAGCCGTACTCGTCGTAGAGTGAGAGGGTCAGGCCGAGCGTGCGGGCCTGGTCCAGCGCCGTGCCGTACACGGAGAAGTACTCCTCGCCGAGGTAGGCGGGCGCGAAGCGCTTCCCGAACGGCAGAATGCCAAACCCACCGTACTTGCAGCGGTCGCGTGCCAGCAGCATCTGCTCGCGGACGGTTTCGAGGGTCACCCGGGTGTCGTTCCAGAACCACAGCGGACGTGGCCAATAGCGCTGCGGCGGATCGGCGAACTCCTTCGGCGTGGGGGCGCCGGGGACGGCCGCGAGGATGTCGAGGCCGAGGAGGGTGGCGAGCGCCAGCAAGGCGAGGGTGGTCTTCACGTGTGGTTCCTTGGGGGAGGGCAGGATTCCCGGCGCGTGGCCCGGGATCAAACGATCCGTGGCCAGCACCGCGCACCGTGAATTGACCCGGCTTGTCGGCTCGCGTTTCGGTCCGAGGTTGAGGATCGTCGAGCCATGCGCCTGTTCTTCCGCCTGCACGGTGCACCGCCAGCGTCGCTTGGCCTGCGATGGCTCGTCGTGAGCCTCGCCGGCAGCCTGCTCGTCGGCACCCCTT
The DNA here is from genome assembly GCA_038328885.1 of Verrucomicrobiota bacterium. Taxonomy (GTDB): domain Bacteria; phylum Verrucomicrobiota; class Verrucomicrobiia; order Limisphaerales; family CAIMTB01; genus CAIMTB01. The sequence continues at coordinate 4,839 of JBBQML010000231.1, forward strand.
CGCCAACCTCGGGGGCCGAACCGGCCCTGAGTCTCCAGACCCGGGACGCCACGTTCACCGTGGACGCGGTCGGTTCCCTGTCCACGATCCGCAACGAATCCGCGGCTCGCGACTGCCTCGCGAAGGGCCAGCCCGCACCGTTGCTGAGCGTGCGGGTCGCCGGCCAACTGCATCCGCCCCGCCAGGCAACCTGGGATGGGGCGGCCGGGCGCCTGACCCTGAGCTACCCCGGAGCCGGCGCCACGGTGGTGGTCGGCGCGCGCGCCCAACCCAGCCACGTCCGCTTCGAGGTGCTGGACGTCCGGTCGCCTGGTCGCGTGGAACTGGTCGTCTGGGGTCCCTATCCCACCACGATCAGCAATACCATCGGCGAAACGGTCGGGGTCGTCCGTGATCATCAGGTCGCGGTTGGTATCCAGGCACTCAACGCCAAGACACTCGGGGGCTATCCGACACGCGACGATGATCTCGAGGCCGACTACTCAGCGGACGATGCCGGGAGGCATCCCGACCTCCCGGAGGAACTGAAGAAGGGGCAGCAATTCCGTGGCGATACCGCGCGGGCAACCCCCTTCGGGAGTGTCCTGCAGGCCTACTGCCGGAATCGTGATCGTGACCGCTTCATCGAGAACTGGGGCCATGCAAAGTACCTCGCCCCGGCCTATTCCGACGGGGGCGTGATCGGGAGTCGCATCGCCCTTTTCGCCTGTCTGGCTGAGGAAGCGCTCACGACCCTTGGCGCCATCGAGATCGCCGAGGACCTGCCTCACCCGATGCTCGACGGCGTCTGGGTCAAGGCATCCCCCCAGGCCAGCGCTTCTTATCTGATCGTGGATTTCGGGGAGGGAACCATCGACCGCGCGATCGAGATGACGAAGCGCGCGGGGCTTCGCTATCTGTACCACAGCTCACCATTCGAAACCTGGGGCAGCTTCCGTCTCAAGCCCGCGCTCTTTCCCCACGGCTGGGAAGGACTCAGGAATTGTGTGGAGCAGGCCCGGACCGCCGGGGTGCTCATCGGTGTCCATACCCTCTCAAACTTCATCACCCCCAATGATCCCCTGGTCACTCCCCGCCCCGATCCGCGTCTCGCGCGCATCGGTTCAAGCGAGTTGGCGCAGGGCGTGACCGCGGAGCAAAAGGAGATATCCATCGTCAACCCGGAGTTCTTCCGGAAGGCCACGGCCCTTAACGCGGTGGTCATCGGCAGCGAGCTCATCCGGTACGCTACGGTCTCCGCGGAGGCTCCCTGGGTTCTGCGGGAGTGCCAGCGGGGGGCCTGGGGAACCACCGCGGGTCCGCACCACGGTGGCGCCCAGGTGGGGCGGCTGATGGACCACGGCTACAATGTGTTCCTGACCGACGCCGGGCTGGCGCAGGAGGTCGCCCGGAACATCGCCAGGCTCTGCAATGAGACCGGAATCCGCCAGTTATCCTTCGATGGGCTGGAGGGCAACTGGTCCACCGGCATGGGGCAGTATGGGCGGACCCTGTTCACTCAGGCCTGGTACGACGCGCTGGCTCCGGATCTGAAGGGCGGGGTGCTCAACGACGCGAGCAATCCGGGACACTTCAACTGGCATGTCTACACCCGGATGAATTGGGGCGAGCCCTGGTATGCCGGCTTCCGGGAGAGCCAGACCCTCTATCGCTTCAAGAACCAACTGTACTTCGACCGCAATCTCATGCCCCGCATGCTCGGCTGGTTCGCCCTGCGTCCGGAGACGAGTCTCGAGGACGCCGAGTGGTTGCTTGCCCGTGCCGCGGGCTTCCACGCCGGCTTCGCCCTCGCCGCGAGCCTGGCCAGCACGGCCCAGCTCGCCGCCGATCCGGAATCCGCCGAGGCGGTCAGGCAGTTCGGCGCGACCCTCTCCATCCTCGATGCCGTGAAGGAGTGGGAGTCCGCCCGCATGGCCGGCGCTTTCCCGCCGGAAATTCGCGCCGCCCTGCGCGACAACCAGCGTGAGTTCCACCTCGAGGCCGCGGGGCAGGACCAGTGGAATCTCCACTCCGCCAAGGTCGACCACTTCCCCGTGGGTGCCGAGGCGATTCCAGCGGGAGGCGGCGAGTACGAGTTCGGCAATCCTCATCCGCCGCAGCGCCTGCAGTGGACGATCCGCAACACGGGCAAGCAGGAGGTCTCCGGGGTCGCGGTGACCCTCGACGGCCGGAGGATCCTGGCACTTGGCGAACGATCCATCCCCGCCGGAGGGGCGGTGAGGTATTCGGGCTCGGTCCACGCTCGGATCTGCGACGCCGCGTGGAGGGGGCTCGAGGAGGTGCCGGTGGACGCGGACGCGCTCCGGCTCGGCACG
>JBBQML010000232.1:0-7127 GCA_038328885.1 Verrucomicrobiota bacterium
TGGAACGGATGGGCAACCTCTGGCGTGCGACCCCATGGCTGGGGATCCTCTTCCTGGCCCAGGCGATGTCCCTGGCCGGACTGCCGCCGCTGAGTGGTTTCTGGGGCAAGTACCTGATCGTGGTCGAGGGGATGGCGCAGCGGGAGTATGTGCTGGTGGCCGCTTCGCTGGTGGCGAGCGTGCTCACCCTGTTCAGCATGCTGAAGATCTGGCTGGCGGCCTTCTGGCGGGAGGACGCAGCGGTGCCCGTGGCGCTCGACGATGGCCGCTGGCGACCGCTGGCAGTGGTCTGCGCGGGCCTGGTGGCCGTGTCGCTGACAATCGGTCTGGCGGTCGAACCGATCCTGCGCGTGGCCCAGCGCGCGGCGACCATGGCCCTGGACCAGGAAGGCTACGCGCGGGCGGTGTTCGCCGCGCGGGGAAAGGAGGCGGAACCCATTCCATGATGCTTTTCCTGCTCAACCTCGTGCTGGCGTTGCTCTGGCTGTTCCTGGACGGCAGCCCATCGCTGACCTCCTTCGTGGTGGGGTTCGGCCTCGGTTTCGCGCTCATCGCCGCCGCCGAGCGACTCTTCCCCGGTTCTCGCTATGTCGAGCGGGTGTCGGCCCTCCTCGCCTTCGTCTTGAGGTTCTTCCGCGCGTACCTCGCCTCGAACCTCACGCTGGCCGCTGCCGTGCTGTTCCGTCGGCGCCAGGACATGTACCCGAACTTCCTGACCTACCGCATCGACGGTCTGTCGCCCCTGGAAATCCTGGTGCTGTCCCACGCGATCTCGCTGACACCGGGCACGACGGTGGTGCTGGTCTCGGAGGATCATCGGACCCTGGTCCTGCACGCCTTCGATGCGCGGGACCCCGCAGCGGTCCGCCGGTCGATCGATGAGGAACTGCGACGTCCGATGCTGCGTTGGAGCCGGTGACGCCCATGGAAACCGTGCTCCAACTCTGCCTCGGCGCGCTGGGCCTGACGGTCCTGCTCGGCCTCGTGCGGGCGGCGCTCGGCCCGACGATCGTGGATCGGATGATCGCCTTCGAGTTGGTGGCGGTCAGTGGGGTCGGGGCCATCGCCATCCTTTCCGTGCTGTGGGACACCACGGTTTACCTCGAGCTGATCCTGGTCTATTCGCTCCTGGGTTTCCTGGGGACCGTGGCCCTGACGCGTTTTCTGATGCGCACGCTGGAGCGGCGGGGCGGGCCGCCCACGGAGGGAGCAACCCATGAATGAGATCGTGCAGGGAAGTCTGATCGTGGCGGGTGTCCTCCTGCTGCTCGTGGCGGGGATCGGGCTATTGCGGTTGCCGGACCCGCTGTGCCGGTCGCATGCGGTGGCGAAAGCCGTGAGTCTGGGGATCTCACTGATCCTGCTGGGCGCCTGGGTCAAGCTGGGCGAGGCCGGAGCCGGGATGAAGCTCTTGTTGGCGATCCTTTTCCAGTTGGCGACGATGCCGGTGGCCAGCCACTTGCTGGCCCGGGCGGCCTACGAAAAGAACCTCCCGCGCTGGCGGGAGCGTCCGATGGACGAAGGTACGGAGCAGCCCCGGACGTGATCGTGGCCCACGAAGAGATTGATGTGCCGGCGAACCGCGCCGGTTTCGTCGCAGATGCACCGGTGGAGCGCCGGATAGTCCCGCTCGAGTTCCCCCAGCACCGAACGCGGGCTCGTCGCCCGGAGCGAGAGCTCCGAAGCGCCCGCGCAGCGATCGCGCAGCGGGGTGGGGATGTGGACCGTAATCGTGGTGGCGGGGGGCACGGGCTGCGGTGCGGAGTTGTGTGAACCGGTGAGACGGGAGATCGGAAGCGAGCGGCGGCGATTACTCGGAAGCGGTGCCGACTCGCGCGCAATGGCAACGGCCCGTGCCCGCCCTGACCGACGCTGGGACTGAGATGGAGTGGTGCTTATGCATCGAATGCATGAATATAATGCTAAGAAACCGCGAGCCGGCGTCAAAGCCTGTTTTCAAGCCCCGGCCTGCGGGGGCGTTTCTCCGACCTCACCCGAATCCGACGACCGGGGGTCAGGGCGCCTCCCACTGCACGCTGGCGTATGCAGCGGCTGCCCCATCGGCCCTCGACTCCAGCGACGCCAAGATGTGCGACGCCTGCCGTTGCACCTTGCCGGAGAAGACCTGGTGACCGTTGACAACGACCATCAGGGGTTGGTCCAGGTCGAGCAGTTCGTCCGAGAGCCGCAGTCGGAGCGTGGGCGGCACGTCGCCATCGAGCGTGAGGGTGCGGTCCTGGACGGTGGCGATGATCTTCTTGCCGGCCTCGGCCGGGACGCCCTCGCGGAGCTCGAGCCAGTAGAAGCGGCGATGGAGGACGTCGTCCTGGAGCCAGACGACCTTCTTCGGCCAGGGTTGACGTTCGAACTTCGACATCCAGGGGAGTGCCTCCGCGTCCTGCTTGTTCATCCAGTGACCGAGACCCTCGTAGATGCGCGAGAAATGGACGTACCCACCGGGGTCGGCCTCGGCCAGGCGGTGGAGTTCGGTGGTGCGTTCGGTGGCCACGCGGTTGCGGTTGTAAGCGGCGTCGTTGCCACCCATGAACACGGCGAAGGGCAGGTTCCGCAGGCCGAGCAGCGAGGCCTCGTTGGGATGCCCGGCCATCATGGCGGCGGCGGCGAAGCGATCGGCCATGCGGGGTGCAAGCTGCCAGACGCCGTCGCCGCCCGCGGAGTAGCCCAGGAGGTAAACCCGGTTCGGGTCCACACCCGCCAGGGCCACGTGGTTCTCGATCAGGCGCTGGAACAGCGGGTCGATGTGGCCTTCGTGCCAGAGGTTCCAGGTGTCGGTGGGCGCCCGCGGGGCCAGGTAGATGCCCTCGACGGGTTCGTAAAGGCGGGCCTGGTTCTGCCATTGGCGGTCGTTGACTGCCGCCGGGGCGTTCCCGCCACCGTGCATCGAGATCCACAGGCTCCGGCGCCCTTCGGGGGCCTCACCGAAGGTTTTGTCCAGCCAGCGCAAGGTGAGGCTGCCCTGCGTGATGACCTTGGCCGACATCTCCTCGCGACGTTCGTCGGCGAGTTGGGCGAGACGGTCGCCGGTGAGGAGTGCCCGGGCGCGCACCGCCTCGTCGCGACTGAGCGCGGCGCTGAGCACGGCGGCGTCGCCGGGGCGCTCGGCGCGGGGTAGGGCCACCCAGGCTTCCAACGCGACGAGGGCGCGGGGGATCACGGCCAGGTTCGGCCAGACGGCGTCCACGGTCGGATCACCGGCTTCCAGCGGCCCGAGGGCGAGTTCGCGCGTTTCGTCGTCGACGGTGAAGCGGAGCCAGCCCGCGGCGCCCGGTTGGAGGGCGAGGCGCGCGAGGTCGTTCAGGTCCGCGGTCCCGCCCTTGGTTTCGGCCGCCCCGAGCCTCCGGCCGGCCGGGTCGAGGATCTCCACCCGGGCGATGATCCGAGCGCCGCCGGGCTTCTCGAAGAGCCTCACGCCGAGTCGCGTCCCGGCCGCGGGCGGCGTCGTGGCCCGGGCATAGCGGGCGGTGACGTTGACCGCGGCCACCTCCTGGTTTCGCCGGGCCCAGACCATGGGGAAGGAGAGGCCCTCGCGTTTCCAGGAAGTGGCGTAGATCGCGTGGCGAGGCACGTCCGCTTTCGCCTGCGCTGCGTCGCCCACGAACCAGCCGCGGTTCAGTCCTTCCTTGTCGTATTCGTCCGCCCCGGTGAAATGCCAGTCGCCGTCCCAGATCTCGACCCAGGTATGGTTGCCGCGGAGGTTGCTCCAGAGCGGGGTGCCGACTGCCCGGGCGGGGATGCCCACCGCGCGACAGGCGTCGACCAGGATGATGGCCAGCCCCGTGCAGGTGGCCATGCCGAGGTCCATCGACTCCCTCGGGCTCTGGTTCGGTCGCTTGCGGCCGGTGTGGTAGTGAACCTTGACGAGGTTGAAGAGGCCGCGGTTGAGCGCCTGGACGGCCTCGGTCGCGGTGGCGGCGCCCTGAACGAGACCGCGGGCCTTCTCGAGGAAGTCCGGACGCCAGGATTCGCGCGTCTCGTCGAGGACGGCGTACGGGAGCACGTCGTTGAGGAATAGGTCCTCCGGGACTGCCGCGGCCCAGGGGAATTCCGCGCGCGCCCGGAAGGCCAGGTCGAGGTTCTCGATCAGGAACTCGGCGGACAGCGTTGCCCGGTCCTTGGAGGGCAGGTTCTCGACCAGAAAGCGCGCCGCCCTCTCGCCCGCTTCGCCGTGGCGTGTGCGGGCGGTGGTGATGAAGTCGTCGGTGGGCGCGCCCTGGGCGCAGCGCGTCGCCGCGAGCAGGAGCAGGGGCAGGAGCAGGAGCAGGCAATGGCGCGATCTCACGGCGCCGAGCCTAGACGGCGCGAGGCCCCGCCGCCAAGGCGCTGCCGGTGTCGATGGGGCAGGGGCCCGGGACGGGGATTGACCAGGGATGGACACTGGGTACTCCCGGGTTCACAACTTTCCCGGTGGACAACCGCGACCCGCGGAGGCGCCGGGCGCGTGAAGGCGGGGTTGTTTTGCCTTGGCTGGCGAGGGCGGGGCCTTAACTTCACACCTCCTCGACCCCCTGACGGGGGCCGGGGGGGTGGGCCGCGTTGGCGCACCGCGAAGTCGGTCGAAGCAGGCAATGGACACAGCTCATATCCGGAATTTCTCGATCATCGCGCACATCGACCACGGGAAGACCACCCTGTCGGACCGACTCCTGATGCGCACGGGCACCGTCGCGCTGCGGGACATGGGGGAGCAGATGCTCGACGCGATGGACCTGGAGAAGGAGCGGGGCATCACGATCAAGGCGCACCCGGTGACGATGTACTACACCGCGCTGGACGGGGAGAAGTACGAGCTCAACCTGATCGATACTCCCGGCCACGTGGACTTCGCCTACGAGGTCTCGCGCAGTCTCAGCGCCTGCGAAGGCGCGGTCCTGATCGTGGATGCCGCGCAGGGCGTGGAGGCCCAGACCGTCGCCAATGTCCACCTCGCGATGAAGCAGGGGCTGACCATCATCCCGGTCATCAATAAGATCGACCTGCCCCACGCGGACATCCCCCAGGCCAGGCAGCAGTTGGAGGACATCCTGGCCATCCCCGCAGACACCGCCATCCTGGCGAGCGCCAAGCAGGGCATCGGCATCGACGAGATCCTGGAGGCCATCATCGCGCGCGTGCCCCCGCCGAAGCCGACCGGTGCGCCGTCGCTCCAGACCCTCATTTTCGACAGCTATTACGACACCTACAAGGGCGTGGTCACCCACGTCCGCGTGTTCAACGGAGAACTCAGGGCAGGGGTGATGCTCAAACTGCTGCACTCGGGGCGCACCGTGGAAATCAAGGAGGTGGGCAGCTTCAACCCCAAGCCGTACGTCCGGGAGAGCCTCACGGTGGGCGAAACGGGGTACATGACCGCCAACATCAAGAGCCCGAAGGACGTCAAGATTGGCGATACCCTGACCGATCCTCGGCACCCTTCGCCGCCGCTCCCCGGGTTCCAGGAAGTCCACCCGATGGTCTTCAGCGGGCTTTACCCGATCAACCCCGCTGATTTCGAGCACCTCAAGACCGCGCTCGAGAAGCTGCAGTTGAACGATTCAGCGTTCGTTTCGACCACCGAAACCTCGGTCGCCCTCGGCTTCGGCTTCCGCTGCGGATTCCTCGGGCTGCTCCACATGGAGATCGTCCAGGAACGCCTGCGCCGGGAGTACGAGATGGACATCATCGCCACCTACCCCTCGGTGGTCTACCGCGTCCTCTTCACCGACGGAAACGTGAGGGACATCGACAACCCGGCGTTCATGCCGGAGGTGACGTACATCGAGAGCATCGAGGAACCGATCGTGAAGGCCTTCGTGATCACGCCGAACGAGAGCATCGGCGACATCATGAACCTGATCAGCGAAAAACGGGGCACCATCGACCACACCGAGACGCTGGACACGCGGCGGGTAATGCTCACGGCCCGCATCCCGCTGAGCGAGATCCTCATTGATTTCCACGACCGCATCAAATCGATCACCCGCGGATACGGGTCCATGGACTACGAGACCTGCGGGTACGAGGTGTCTGACATGGTGAAGCTGGACATGCTGGTCAACGGGGAGTCCGTGGACGCGTTCTCCTGCATCGTGCATCGAAGCAAGGCGGAACTCCGCGGCCGTGCCTTGGCCGCGAAGCTGAAGGAGGTCATCCCGCGACAGCAGTACCAGGTCGCCATCCAGGGCGCCATCGGAGGCAAGATCGTCGCTCGCGAAAGCATCGGAGCCTTGCGGAAGGACGTCACCGCGAAGTGCTACGGCGGTGATATCTCGCGCAAACGCAAGCTCTTGGAGAAGCAGAAGGAGGGCAAGAAGCGGATGAAGTCGATCGGGTCGGTGAACATCCCCCAGGAAGCCTTCATCGAAGTGCTCAAGGCCTGAGCCGCACGGCCGGACGATCCGCCCACCGCCCACCGCCCACTGGAGCCCCCGAGACCGCCCACCCGATGTCGATGCCCTCATTAAGCCCTGCGGCCCCGCTCCCCAGCGGGGGACTCCGGCGGTGCCTCGTCAATCCCGCGATGCTGCTCCGCTGGTTCATGTCCCGCCGCTACCGGCACGCCATCGAGGTGCGCAAGCACCTGTGGAAGATCCGCAGCTTCCAGCGGGACGAACTCGCTCCGGCGGCGCTCGCAGGCATCGACGACGGCATTCGCGGCTTCGACCAACTACTCGCGTCCGGTCCGACCGCCGCGCAGTTGGACGTCGGCCTCCGGGACCTCGAGGTTTGTGCCCAGAAGTGGCTCCAGCCTTACGCCAGCGCCTCCATCCGGGAGAACGTCGAAGTCTTTCTGGTGGCCATCGGGGTGGCCATGGCCATCCGCACGTTCCTGCTGCAACCGTTCAAGATCCCGACTGGCTCGATGCAGCCCACGCTGTTCGGCGTGCATTTCGAGGACCTCCGCGACCGCCCCGACGTGGTCGTGCCGGGTCTGTTCGGGCAACTCTACGCCGCGGTATTCCGCGGCGAGATCTATCATGAGGTGATCGCCGAAGCGGACGGTGAAGTGGCCGGCGTCGAACCGCACAAGTCGATGTTCTTCATCAACTATCAGGACGTGCGGTTTCGCTATCAGGATGGCGGGCGAAGCTACGAGAAGAAGGAGCGGATCTGGTTCTCCCCGGTGGATG
>JBBQML010000233.1:0-7119 GCA_038328885.1 Verrucomicrobiota bacterium
ACGAGGGCGATCCCGGCGCGTTCATGGACCGGAGCGTGCTGGAGAGCGATCCGCACAGCGTGCTGGAGGGCATGGCCATCGGCGCTTACGCCGTGGGGGCGGACCAGGGGTTCATTTATGTGCGGGCGGAGTATCCCCTGGCGATCGCCCGGCTCCAGACCGCCATCAAGCAGGCGCGTCAGCAGGGCTTGCTCGGGGGCGGCGTGTTCGAGTCGCCTTTCAACTTCAACGTGGATCTCCGGATCGGGGCCGGCGCGTTTGTGTGCGGCGAGGAGACGGCCCTTATGGCGTCGGTGGAGGGGAAGCGCGGGACGCCGCGTCCGCGTCCGCCGTTCCCGGCCGAGAGTGGTTTGTGGGGATGTCCGACGCTGATCAACAATGTGGAGACCTTCGCCAACGTCCCGGCGATCCTGCGCCGGGGGGCGGCCTGGTTCTCGGCCATGGGGACGGATCGGAGCAAGGGCACGAAGGTTTTCGCGCTGGCGGGCAAGATCCTGAACACGGGTCTGATCGAGGTTCCGATGGGAACCCCGCTGCGGGTGATCGTCGAGGAGATGGGTGGCGGCGCGCCCGATGGCGGCCAGATCAAGGCGGTGCAAACCGGGGGACCGTCGGGGGGATGCATCCCGGCGGAGCATCTCGACACGCCGGTGGACTATGAGTCACTGACGAAGCTTGGATCGATCATGGGGTCGGGCGGCATGATCGTGATGGACGACTCCACCCGGATGGTGGACGTGGCGCGGTTCTTCATGGAGTTCTGCATGGACGAGTCGTGCGGGAAGTGCATTCCGTGCCGGACGGGTACCGTCCAGATGCATGGGCTGCTGGTGAAGATCCTCGCGGGGGAGGGGACGTCGGCGGACCTGAAGCGGCTCGAAGAACTCTGCGACTTGGTGAAGAGCACCAGTCTGTGTGGTCTCGGTCAGACCGCGCCGAATCCGGTGCTGAGCACGATGCGGTTTTTCCGGCACGAATATGACGAGTTGCTGAGTGAGGGTGGGCTTCGACCGCCGCCGCCCCACGTTGCGGAGGAGGCCGTTCGGTAGAGTTGCGTTTCTCCAATTCCGAAATGCCATGGCTGTCCGAACCCTTACCATCGACGGGAAACAGGTCAGTGCGGAGGAGGGGTCCACGATCCTGGCGGCCGCGCGCGAGGCCGGCATCGTGATTCCCACGCTGTGCCATCTGGACGGGGTCTACGATGTGGGTGCCTGCCGGATCTGCCTGGTGGAGTTGGCGGGGACGCCACGGCTGCTTCCCGCGTGCACGACCGCGGTGGCCGAGGGGATGGATGTGAAGACCGACTCGGACCGGCTCCGGCGCTACCGGCGCATGAGTGTGGAGTTGCTCTTCGCGGAACGGAACCATGTATGCGCGGCCTGTGTTGCGAACGGGCATTGCGAGCTGCAGACCATGGCCTACTCGCTGGGGATGGATCACGTGCGGTTCGAGTACCAGCATCCCGCGTTGCAGGTGGATCTCACTCATCCGAGCTTCGGGATGGATCACAACCGGTGCATCCTCTGCACCCGGTGCGTGCGGGTGTGCTGGCACATCGAGGGGGCCGGGACGAAGAATGTTTCGGGGCGGGGCTCCGATTCCCGCATCATCACCGATCTCAATCAGGCGTGGGGCACGTCGGAGAGCTGCACCGCGTGCGGGAAGTGCATTCAGGCCTGTCCCACGGGTGCCTTGTTCCGGCGGGGATCGACCGCCGGTGAGATGGAGCGGGACCGAACGCGCCTGGAATTCCTGGTCAACGCACGGGAGAAGAAACAATGGAACGTGTGAAACTGGCCACGACCTGGTTCGGCGGTTGCTCGGGCTGCCACATGTCCTTCCTGGATCTCGACGAGTGGATCCTCGAGCTGATGGCCAAGGTGGATTACGTCTATGGGCCGCTGGTGGACACCAAGGAGTATCCGGAGGGGGTCGACGTGGTGTTGATCGAGGGGGCGGTCTGCACCACGGAGCACGTCGAGATGGCCTGGACGATCCGGCGGCGGACCCGGTTGGTGGTCTCCCTCGGTGACTGTGCGGTCACCTCCAACGTCGTCGGCCTGCGCAATCCGCTGGGAGGGCCCGAGGTGGTGCTCCGGCGGGCGTATGTCGAGCTGGCGGACGTGAACCCGGGGATTCCGCAGTCGCCCGGGATTCTCCCCTCGCTGTTGGACCGGGCTCTTCCCTTGCATCAGGTGATTCCGGTGGACCACTTTGTCCCGGGCTGCCCGCCCTGCCCGGAGCGGATCCGCATGTTCCTCGAGTCCCTGCTCACCGGTGGGCCGGCCCCTTCCGGGAAACTCCTGAAATTTGGCTGAACCCGATGCCGGATCGATCCGAGGGGGAAACGCCCCACCCGCACGAACCGCCACCTTCACACCGCACCAGATTCACCGCCGACCCTGCCATGCCCCAGCGAATCGTCATTGATCCCGTCACCCGAATTGAAGGGCACGCGAAGATCAGCATCCTGCTCGACGATGACGGCAACGTGGCGGACGCGCAGTTCCACGTGGTCGAGTTCCGCGGCTTCGAGCGGTTTTGCGAGGGGCGGCCCTTGTGGGAGATGCCGGCGTTGACGGCCCGGACCTGCGGCATTTGTCCGGTAAGCCATCTGCTTGCCTCGGCGCGGGCCGGGGACGAGATCCTGGCGGTGGAAGTTCCGCCGGCGGCGGACAAGCTGCGGCGGCTGATGAATCTGGCGCAGATGGTGCAATCCCATGCGCTGAGCTTCTTCCACCTGAGCGCGCCTGACTTTCTCCTGGGTTGGGATTCCCCGGTGGGGCAGCGGAACGTCTTCGGGTTGCTGGGCCAGAATCCGGATCTCGTTCGGGCGGGGATCCGTCTCCGGCAGTTCGGTCAGGAGGTCATCGAGATCCTGGGCGGCAAGAAGGTGCATCCGTCCTGGGCCGTGCCCGGTGGGGTGCGCAGCGGGTTGTCGCTCGCCGGTCGGGAAAGGATTCGCGCGGGCCTGCCGGAGGCGTTCGCGACGTCACGGCTGGCGCTGGACCTGTACAAATCGCTCCTGGACCGCCTTCACCGGGAGGTGCAGATCTTCGGGAACTTCCCGTCGCTGTTCCTGGGGTTGGTGACCGCCGATGGAGAGTGGGAGCACCACGGGGGGAAGCTGCGGTTCATGGACAGCTCGGGGAGCATCCTCGTCGACCAAATCGACCCGCAGAACTACCGCGAGTACATCGGTGAGGCGGTCCAGTCGTCGTCATACCTGAAATCGCCCTTTTTCAAGCCGCTGGGGGTGTCGGAGGGCATGTACCGGGTCGGGCCGCTGGCCCGGTTGAACGTCTGCAAGTCGATGGGCACGCCCGGGGCGAACGCCGAGTTGAAGGAATTCCGGCAGCACGGCAGTGGGGCGGTGACCTCATCGTTCCATTATCACCACGCGCGCCTCATCGAGATCCTCGCGAGTCTCGAGCGTATCGAGGCCATGATGGAGGACCCGGACCTGCATTCCGACCATCTCCGGGCGGATGCCGGGGTGAACAAACTGAGGGGCGTGGGGGTGAGTGAAGCGCCTCGAGGCACCCTGTTTCATGACTACGAGGTGGACCGGGACGGGATCATCACGAAAGTGAACCTGGTGATCGCCACGGGGCAGAACAATCTCGCGATGAACCGGACGGTGGCCCAGATCGCCAAGCACTACGTCAAGGGGCCCAAGGTCCCCGAGGCGATGTTGAACCGGGTGGAGCACGGCATTCGTTCCTTCGATCCCTGCCTGAGTTGCTCAACCCATGCCGTCGGGCAGATGCCCCTGATCGTCCAGTTGTTCGGGGCTGACGGAATCCTGGTGGACGAGGTGCGACGGGATTGAGGGCCATGGACCTCCGCTGCGCACCGCGGTTGGTGGTGATTGGCTACGGGAACGAGATGCGGGGGGACGATGGCGCCGGGGTGGTGGCCGCGGTGGCGGTGGAGCACTTGGGGTTGCCCGGCATCGAGGTCGAAACCCGCCATCAACTGACGCCCGAACTCTCCGAACTTCTGGCCGTGGTGGACGCGGTGATCTTCCTCGATGCGGCGTTTCCGGAAGGAGGGGTGGCCCGGGCACGACAGGTTCGACCGCGAGCAGGCGCAGGTTGGACGGGGCATGCGGGCACGCCGGAATCGGTGGTGGCGCTGACCGCGGCGTTGCACGGTCGTCACCCGAGGGCTTGGTGTGTCGAGATCCCGGTGAAATGCTTTGGTTGGGGCCCTGGTTTATCGGAGGAGGCCGCGGCGGGCGTGGCTCGCGCGGTCGAGTTGGTGCGGCAGATCTGGGCGGGGTGGTGGGACGCGACCGCAACCGGGGAGGGACCAGTCACGGATGTCGTGGCGGGTGGGTTGACCGGGGCGAACACACCATGCACGAAGCCGGACTAATGCAGACGGCCCTGGATCTCGCGGCCGCCCACTTGCGGGCGGCCGGGGCCCGACGTATTCATCGGCTCAGGCTGCGGGTCGGTGAACTCAGCGGTGTGGTGCCGGAAGCGCTGCGATTCGCCTTTGAGGCTCTTTCGGCGGGAGGTCCGGCCGAGGGGGCGGTGCTGGAGATCGAGCGGGTTGCGGCGGTGCACCAGTGCGCGGCCTGCGGGGCGGAGTTCACGCCCCGAGATGAGTTGCCCGAATGCCCACGCTGCGGTGGATGGGGGGGACGTCCGCGGAGCGGGCTGGAACTGGAACTAACCTCCCTGGAGATTTCATGACATGTGCCAGGAATGCGGCTGTGGACTGAGTGGGTCTGGGTCTGGGGCGGTGGGGGCGGGTGCCGGGCCGCCGCCGCATCGGCCTGTGCACCCGCACTCCCATGATCCTCGGCATGAACACGGCCACGGGCACCTTCGCCAGCGCGATCAAGATCAAGATCAAGAGCATGAGCACGGGCACGAGCACGAGCCTGGGCAGGAGCATGCTCACGCCGCTACGGTTGGGGAGCCGGGGGTGGATCATTCGTTCCCGGATCCGCACGCCGCGGTTCCCGGGGGGACGCAACTGCTCCAGGTGCAGCGGTCCTTGTTGGATCACAACGATCGCCTGGCGGAGCGGAACCGGGGTTTCTTCAAGGCGAAGCGGTTGTTGGTGCTGAACGTTCTCTCCTCGCCGGGGTCGGGGAAGACGGCGCTGATCGCGAGGACCGGTGAGTTGTTGCGTCCTCGGCTGCGCGTGGGAGCGATCGTCGGGGACCTGGCGACCGACAACGACGCGCAGCGGTTGCGGGCCGCCGGGTTGCCGGTGGTGCAGATCTCGACCGGGACGATGTGCCACTTGGAGGCCAACATGATCGCGCGGGCGATGGGCTCCCTGGATCTCGACGCGTTGGATCTGTTAATCATCGAGAACGTGGGGAACCTGGTGTGTCCGGCGGGGTACGATCTGGGGGAGCACCTGCGGGTGGTGCTGCTTTCAGTGACGGAAGGAGAAGACAAGCCGCTGAAGTATCCGCCGGTATTTCACTCGGCGGACGTGGCGCTGCTGACGAAGCTGGACCTGGCGGCGGCGGTGGGGTTTGACCGTGCGGTGGCGCTGGCCAATCTCCGACGCGTGAGTCATCACGCCCGGGTCCTTGAGCTTTCCGCGCGCAGCGGGGAGGGGATGGAATCGTGGGCGGAGTTCCTGGTGGAGCAGCAGGCTGCGTTTCGGGCGTGACCGATCGCTCGAAACGCATGGAACGTGAACACACCCGGGAGCGGTTGCGGGTTCGGATCCGGGGCGCGGTGCAGGGGGTGGGGTTCCGTCCGTATGTTTATCGGTTGGCCGGTGAGCATGGGTTGGTTGGCTGGGTTCTCAACGGTCGGGACGGGGTGCTGTTGGAAGTGGAAGGTTCCCGGGGGGCGCTGGGGGAGTTCCTGGTGCGCCTGCCGTCGGAGGTTCCGCTGCACGGGCGGATTCACGGACTGGAACCGGTGTGGCTGGAGGCCTGCGGGTACGAGGGCTTCGAGATTCGCGCGAGTGATGAGGGAGTCCCCGGGGGGGGCGCCACGCAGGTGGTCCCGGATATTGCGATGTGTCGGGAGTGCTTGCGGGAACTGCGCGATCCGGCTGACCGCCGATACCGGTACCCGTTCATCAACTGCACCCACTGCGGGCCCCGTTACTCGATCATCGAGTCGATGCCGTACGATCGCGGCAGCACCTCGATGCGCGGGTTTCGGATGTGCCGCCGATGTCAGGCCGAGTACGACGACCCCCGCGACCGGCGGTTTCATGCGCAGCCAACGGCCTGCCCGGAGTGTGGTCCGCACCTGGCGTACTGGAACGGGGCGGGGCAGGTGCTCGCAAGCCGAGGGGAAGCGCTGGCGGCGGCGGTGTCGGCGCTGCGGTCGGGGCAGATTGTGGCAGTGAAGGGGATCGGTGGTTTTCACCTGCTCGTTTCGGGACACGATGAGGCGGCGGTGTGTCGGTTGCGGGTCCGAAAGGCCCGCGAAGCGAAGCCGCTGGCGCTGATGTTCCCCAACCTGGATTCGGTGATGGATCATTGCACGGTGTCGCCGATGGAGGCGCGCCTGCTCGCCTCACCCGAAGCCCCCATCGTGCTGCTGCGCCGGCGGATTTCTCCGGTTGGGGGAGATGGGCTGGAACTCGCGCCGTCCATCGTGCCGGGGAATCCCGATCTCGGCGTGATGCTGCCGTATTCTCCCCTCCATTTCCTGCTGCTCGAGGCATGGGGTATGCCCGTGGTGGCGACGAGCGGCAACCGGGGGGACGAGCCCATCTGCACGGACGAGTTCGAGGCGCTGGACCGCTTGGGCACGCTGGCGGACGGTTTCCTGGTGCACGACCGGCCGATCGCGAGGCACGTCGATGATTCGATCGTGCGGGTGGTCGCGGGTCGGGAGTTGGTGCTGCGCCGGGCGCGCGGGTACGCACCGGCCTCGTTTCGTTGCGCGCCGGGCGGTGGGGCGATCGACGTCCGGTCGGGGCGTGGGCGGACGGTTCTCGCCTTGGGTGCGCACCTGAAGAATGCGGTGGCGGTGTCCGATGGGGTGGACGTCATCCTGGGCCAGCATCTCGGGGATCTGGAGACCGTCCCGGCGCAGGCGGCGTTTCGTCGGTGCGCGCGGGACCTGGCGCGGCTTGCCGGGATGGAGCCGGAGTTGGTGGTGGTGGACGGGCATCCCG
>JBBQML010000234.1:0-7102 GCA_038328885.1 Verrucomicrobiota bacterium
CAACGGCGCGCACCGTTGCGCTCCGCCCCCACGACAAACACCAGCAGGAGGGCGAGGATCGCCGCCCAGTAACCAACCCACGCCCAGCGCGCCAGAATGTGGTAGTCCACCAGGCAGAGTCCGACCGCCACCGAGAGCCCGGCGGCAAACCAGATCCCCTGCTTCAGCGTCATGGAGGAATCCCCCAGGGTCGAACTGTGCACGAAGGCCAGGCTGAAGAGCATCAGCAAAGCCACCGCGCCCAGCAGGGCCCAGGCGAAGCGCGAGGGACGGGCGTTCATGTCCGTGGCAGTCACCGACTCCCTCCTCGAGGCGCCGGCGACGACGCCAGGTCCGCGCGCGCGGCAGACCGCTGGCCCGACTCGGCCAGGGAAGGCCCAGGGGCGGGGAGCCGCCCCGCTTCGCGCTGCTGGATGGCCCGGAAGATCTGCCCCGCCACCGGGGCGCAGGTTCGGCCCCCTGAGCCGCCGCTCTCCACCACCACCACCACCGCATAGCGTGGGGCCTCGTAGGGCCCGAAGGCGACGAACCAGGTGATCTTGTCGACCAACAGCCGACCCCGCTTGACTTCGGCGGTGCCGGTCTTGCCGCAAACCCGAAACCCGGGGATGGCGGCCTCGCGGCCAGTGCCCTCCGGTTCCTCGACGTCCGCCAGCATGGCCTCACGAATGAGCGCCAGGTTCTGTGGATTCACCCCAAGCTGGGACCGGACCTGCGGTTGGGTGTGGTCGGGCAACCCGCCGTCGGCGGGCTCCACGCGCTCGATGATCCGCGGCACCAGCACCTGCCCGCCGTTCGCCACCGCGGCCGTCATGACCGCCATCTGGAGGGGCGAAACCGTCAGGGCCCCCTGCCCGATGCTCAAGTTCGCGGTGTCCCCCTCGGTCCAGGGATCCCGCAGGGAACGCCGCTTCTCGACGTAGATGTCATCCGGAAGAACGCCCGCCGCCTCCGCACCCAAACCATAGCCGGTCGGCTCTCCCAGCCCGAAACGCCGGCACATGGCTACGATCCGCGACCGCCCAAGCCTCGTACCATGATCGATGAAGTAGCAGTTGCTCGAGCGCTTGAACGCCCGCTTGAAATCGTAACTGCCTGGCGGGGCGGTGTCCTCGATCGGCGGAACCCGCGGGCCGAGCGGCCAATAGCCGAGGTACTGATGCTCGACCGCGGGATCAAGCACCCCGGCCTCCAGCCCCGCCAGCGCGATCACCACCTTGAAAATCGAGCCCGGGGCGTAGGCCCCCGACACCGCCCGGTTCATCTGGGGCCGCAGCTTCTCGTCATTGATCTCGGCAAACTCCTCCTCGGTGAGGCCACCGAGAAAACGGTTCGGATCAAAAGCAGGAAGCGACACCAGGGCCAGGATGTCGCCGCTCCGCACGTCCATCGCGATCGCGGCCCCCCGGGTGGCCGAACCGGCCACCCGGGCCAATGCCCGCTCGCTTGCCACCTGGATGGGCAGATCCAGCGTCAACCACACATCGGAGCCAGACTCCGTCGGTTGGAGGATCGATTCCTGGTGACGGTATCCTTGACTGTTCACCAGCAGGGCTTTCACCCCGGCACGGCCCCGCAGAAGGCTGTCGTACCTCGATTCCACGCCGGCGACGCCCCGGTAATCGCGCAACCGGTAGCGGAACACCAGCGGGTCCGGATCGTTCTCCACCTCATCCGCCCGCCGCAAGTGCCCCAGCAGGTGGGCCGCGACCCGCTCGTAGGGGTAGGTGCGAACCGCCTGGACCTCCAAATCGACCCCGGGAACCCCGAGACAACGCTCGAAGAAGAGCGCCATGCCGCCCGGGTCGAGGTTGTCCCGCACCGGCAACGGCAGGGCGAGGGCCTGACGGTAGTGCCGCAGGAAGCGATCCTGGTTCACCGCCAGGGGCTCTCCCAGCCCCGCCGCCACCACACCCACCGTGTTGCTGTAAACGTTGAGCCGCGCCGTCTCCTGCAATCGAAGCCGCTCCCGGTAGCTCAGCCGGGCGCCCGGTTGGCGCGCCCGGGCCGCGGGGAGGACGGCATTGGTGTACTCGAAAGCAAAACCCGGGCGGAGTTCCTCCAGGTACAGGTTGACGTCATAACTGGGCCGGTTCTCCGCCAGGGCCAGACCGTTGCGGTCCAGGATCCGACCCCTCACCGCCGGCACCCGAACCAACCGGACCGACTGCGCCTCCTCGCTGCGCGCGTAGCGTTGGGTGGCCATCACCTGCAGCCGCCAGAGCCCTCCCACCAGGATCAGCATGCCCAGCAGGGTCAGAATCGCTAGCCCGCGCAGCCTCGCGTCGTCCTTCTGGAGTTGGTCGACAATCAGCATGGCTACGATCTCCCCCGCTCGATCTCCCGGTCGTGACGATACGTCACCACCGGAGCGGGCTGGTAGTTGAGGGTACGATCGATCCACCGGAACCAGCGGAAGATCAGCGGCGTCGCCAGGGCTCCCGCTACCGACACCACCGCCCACTGCCAGAGACGACCCGGCCCGACGTCCGGCAACACCCCGAACCCGGCACGAGCCTCCGGCCAGTACCCGACCGCCGACGGCCCCGGCGAGACCAGCGGCCAGACCAGGAAAAGCAGCAGGAAGGACATCAGCCACACCCCCGCCGAGGCGGCGCCGCCGAGGGCCGCCTGAGCCCACGCGGAGTCACGCAGGAGGACGTCCCGACGCCGGTGAAGCAGCACCCCCAGCACCAGCAGCGGAACCGGGCCCAACCCGAGCGGGCCGGAGGAAAAAGCGTCCACCCCCAACCCGCCCACAATTGCCACCGCCGCGGTGGTCGTCAGGCGGGCGTTCAGGGCCGCGTAAACCACCAGGCCCGGCAAAAGATCCGGCTGCACGAACACGACCGGGCGGAAAACGCCCACGGACACCTGGAGGAAGACCAGGAGCCAGGCGCCCAGAATCAGCGCGGTCGGGTGGATCCAGTTCATGGCAGTTTGACCCATACGAGATCGAGGGCGCCGAGGTTCACACTCGACCGCACCCTCGCCTCAACATAGACCCCCGAGCCTACGGCGCGACCGTCGACGACCTCCCCCACGGGGATCCCCGCTGGAAACACCCCTCCCTGGCCGCTCGTGACGACCCGCTGACCGGGTTTCACCACCGCGCTGCGCGGGAGGTAGGAGAGGTCCACCAGGGCCCCCTGGACATCACCGCCGGACGCACCGCGGATGATCCCGCTCTCACCGGTCTCCGCGAGGGCCGCCGCCACCGGACAATTCGGGTCGCCGAGGAGCACGACGCGACAGCTGAAGGGACCGCTCTCGGCCACCCGGCCCACCAGGCCCTCGGGACCAAGAACGGGCAGATTCGTCGTCACACCCTGTCGGAGACCGACGTCGAGGTGCACGCTCTGCCACCAACTGGCGGGGTCGCGGCCGATCACCCGCGCGGGCTGGAGGCGCCAGGCCGACCGGGTCGGGTACCCGACCATCTGGCGCAGGCGGTCGGCTTCGCCGGCGGCGGCCCGCAGTTCCACCAGGGCCGCGCGGAGTATCTGGTTGGTCCGTTCGAGGGCTTCGATGCGCGCCGCGAGCACGGTACGGGGGACGAGTCCGGACGCCACCTTGGCCGTCGCGGTGTGGGTCGAGCCAGCGAGGCCGAAGAGGGGCAGGAAAAGACTTCCAATCGCCACGCGCAGGCGGTTGCGGCTGGGCTCCGGGAGGGCCAGGAGAACCACGACCGCGAAGGCGGCGACGAGGAGGAAGATGGCGTGAGGTTTGCGCAGCATCCCAGCCCGCTAGGCGGTGCTGGAGGAGGCGACCCGTTTGAGGAAGGACAACTCCTGCAACACCCGGCCGGTACCCTCGGCGACGGCGCTCAGGGGATCTTCGGCAATGTGGACCGGCAACCCCGTTTCCTGGGCCACCAGTCGGTCAATGCCCCGGAGCAACGCGCCCCCACCCGCCATCACCAGACCACGGTCCACCAGGTCCGAGGCGAGTTCGGGCGGGCAACGCTCCAGGGTGAGACGGATGTTTTCGAGAATGCTCGTAAGCGGTTCCTTAAGGGAGTCCCGGACCTCCTCGGAGCGAATGGTCAGCGTCTTGGGCAGACCGCTCCCGAGATCCCGTCCCTTGACCTCCATGGTCAACTCCTGTTCCAGAGGGAAAGCGGAGCCGATCCGGATCTTAATCTCCTCCGCGGTTCGTTCGCCGATCATCAGGTTATAGGCCCGTTTCATGTGAGCGATGATCGTCTCGTCAAACTCGTCGCCCCCTACCCGGAGGGAACGACTGAACACGATACCGGCCAGGGAGATGATGGCGATTTCACAGGTGCCCCCGCCGATGTCCACGATCATGTTGCCCGCCGGCTCATGCACCGGGAGGCCCACCCCGATGGCCGAAGCCATCGGTTGCTCGATCAAATATACCTCGCGCGCCCCGGCATGAGTCGCCGAGTCCTTGACCGCGCGTTTTTCGACCTCCGTGATTCCCGAGGGAACAGCCACTACCACCCGGGGTGCGATCAACTTGCGGTGGTGAACCTTCTGAATGAAGTGCCGAAGCATCGATTCCGTCACCTCGAAGTCCGCGATCACCCCATCCTTCATGGGCCGGATGGCGACGATGTTGCCGGGAGTCCGACCCAGCATCCTCTTCGCCTCCTCTCCCACGGCCAGCACATTGGTCGTCCCGGCCTGAATGGCCACCACGGAAGGTTCACGCAACACGATCCCCCGATCCCGCACGTAAACGAGCGAGTTCGCGGTCCCGAGATCTATTCCAATGTCGTTGGAAAAGAGGCCTTTAAGCTGCGCAAACATGAAGTCAGCCTACGGCCATCAGGCTATGGTGCCCCCGAAAGAGGGGTCAAGACCTGTTCCTGCCGATCTTGCCGACGCTCGTTCAATCCGCTCGTTCAATCCGCTTGGACCCTCCCCGGTTACCCCTCATCCTGCCTCCTGTTCTCCCTCCCCACCATGCACCGGCCTTCACCGCTCGCCTCCGTGTTCGTGCTGGCCCTCCTCCTCGCCGGCACCAGCGTCCCCCTGCCCTGTCACGCGCTCCAGGAAAGTGTCCGGATCGCCGTCTTCCAGGGACCCATTCGCGAAGGCGACTTCCCCGCCAACCTGGCCAGCGCCCGCTCCCTCGTCACCCGGGCCCGCGAGGAGGGCGCCGACTTCCTCGCCTTCCCCGAGTGCTTCCTTTCGGGGTACGAGAACCGTGCCGCCGTCAGCGCCGGGGCTCGCGCCTTGGAGGACTCCGAACTGCAGGCCTTCATCCGCGAATCCGCCGACCACAACCTGGTGGTTCTCATCGGGATCGCCCGCCGCGAAGGCCCCCGCCTGTTCAACTCGGTGCTCGTCATCCACGGCGGCCGGCTCCTGGGTGTCTCGGACAAGATCCATCTCACGCCCGACGACGCCGGCATCCTTGGCTTCACCCCCGGCACCACGGTCCCCGTGTACACCGCCCGGGGTGCCCGCTTCGCGGTGATCATCTGCGCGGACAGCTCCTACCCCACGGCCGCGCTCTCCGCCCGCCTGCAGGGTGCGGAACTCCTCTTCACCCCGCACTACAATGAAATCCCCGAACCGGTGGCCGACGACCACCGCCGGTGGGTGCGCAACTGCCACATCGGCCTCGCCTGCCAACTCCGCATGGCCGTGGCGCGTCCAAACGTGGTCAGGACACCCCGCCATGGCCAGGTGAGTTACGGCGACAGTTTCATCCTCAGCCCGCAGGGCGAGCCGCTGGCCGAAGCCCGGTTGTTCAGGCCGGGGCTCATCACCGCGGTCATCTCGCCGGACATGTTCCGTCCGCCCTTCGTGTGGGGCGACCTCGAGGATTCACCCGGCTGGTTGCGCCGCCAGGTGGCCAGTCAACTCGCGGGATTCCGAAGCCCAATCGGGGACGAGGAACGCAGGGCCTGGCTGGAGAACATGGTGACCCACCACCGCTTCACCGCCAACGAGGTCTCCCAGGCGACGGGTTGGACGCCCGCTGAGGTCGCCATCGAAATCAAGCGACTCGCCGTCGACCCCCGTCGGCCTGCCCCACCCGAGGAGGGCGCACCGCTCCGGGTCCTCCCCTACCCCGGGGGCCGGCACCCACGCCTAGGGTTCTTCGACGGCGCCGTCGCTCCGCAACGCGAAACCAAGGTCAGCATCTTCGCTCCCTGGCAGGACGGTGGGTATGTGGTGGTCGACGTCCCGGAAGCCATCTTCTCGAATCTCGGGTTGACCTTCCTGGCCCACACCCACATCCCGACGATCTGGGATCAGGAGGGCGTGACGCTGCCTCCGCGGGAATGGCAACGCCAAGCCGACGGGCGCCTCAGGCTGGATCGAGCCCTGCCCAACGGCATCACGTTCGCTGTGGTGGTCGAAACCCTCCCACAGGGCGCGCGCTTCTCCCTCTCCCTGAGCAACGGCACCCCGGAACTCCTGACCGGCCTCCGGGTGCAGAACTGCGTGATGCTCGGCCGGGCCTCCGGGTTCGAACACCAGACGCTCACCAACAAAGTGTTCTCCCCACCCTTCGCCGCGGCCGCATCCGACGACGGGCGTCGCTGGGTCGTCACCGGATGGCAAGGTTGTCAGCGGGCCTGGGGGAACGTATGGGTTCCATGCATCCACGCCGACCCGGTGTTCCCGGACTGCCCCCCGGGAATGAGCGTGCATCTGCGCGGTTGGTTGTCGTTCCACGAAGGCACCGACATCCAACCGGAGTTGGCGCGGCTTGACGCCGCCGGCGTCCTGGATCCGGAAGAGCCCACCGCTCCGACCACCCCCTGACCCAGGGTTCGGGCTAATCCCCGCCGGGCACCGTCATCTCGAAGGACGGAATCCGGGTGAAGACGCGGCGTCCCTCGGCGTCGAGGCCCAGGTAGGAGCCCTCGGCCACGGCGGACTTCGTGCGCAACAGATGGAAGCTGTTGTAGGTGAAATTCTCCCCCGGGTTCAGGAGCGGCGTCTGCCCCACGACGCCGTCCCCCTCGAGCACCGTGACTTCCCCATCATCCCCCCGCACGATCCACTTCCGGCGCATGATCTTCACCGATATGTCGGCGTCGTTGTGGATGGTGATGAAGTAGATGAAGCAGTGCGGGCGGTCTGCCGGCGCCTGCGCCGCGGCGTGGAAGGCAACC
>JBBQML010000235.1:0-7083 GCA_038328885.1 Verrucomicrobiota bacterium
GGATTGATTCGGAGCCACTCATCGAATCGCTCGCACGAGGGAGCGAGTGCCGGTTGGGGGTGGGGGGCGGAGAAGGAGATTAAGAGTAAGAATAAGATAAGATCAAGATTAAGAACGAGAGTGAGGGTAAGAGTGCCAGTGAGATTCGGAGGGTCGGACGGGTAGGGGAGCGGGGAAGCCAGGGATGAGTTCCGGACAATGCCAGGACCTCAGTCGTCATTCGCGCGCGGCAGCGTCTCGACGAACCGCTTCCACAGCTCGAACTCGACGTAGAGCTCGAAGAATTCCCGCGGTCGAAGCTCGTAGTAGCCCACGCTCAGATAGCGCTTGTTGGACTTCTCATCGAGCGCGGCTTGCAGGCGGGCTGCGACAATCATGATGGGGGCGTAGGGATCGTCGGGCAGCGTGTCCAGCCACCACACGGTTCGGAGCTGGCGCAGATACCACGGCAAAGGCCAGTACTCGCTTTCGGGTGCGACCACTTTGACCTCGGTCCTGACTCCCTGCGGGCTGACCTCGGCGATGGCTTTCACCCGATCGGTCAGTTCGATGACATTCGGAACCGTCTGGGAGTAGATGTAGGGGTTCCCCCGGTGACTCGCGAACTCGTGACTGGCCCGCCAGCCTTGCCAGCCCAGGTGCGCGCAGCCGGCCGCGAGCAGCAAACCCACGCCCCCCTGCCAGCGCCGCGTTTTCCCCAGACGAAAGAGGGCTGCGGCCCCAATGCCCGCCAGCAGAACCATGGGTAGGAGGAAATTCAGCAGGCACCACGGCGTCTTGTAGGGGATGACGCTGTACGCGGTCGCGATGGTCAGCGTGAAAAAGGTCACGAAGCGGGCGAACCCAGCCTGCGATGTGCCGAGGCGCCAGCCGGCCAGGGACGTGACGGCGCCGACGACCGCGAGCACGGCGACAAGCGCCTCTGTCCAGATCGGGCCGCGGGCCGGATGATACCACAACAAGTGCTCGAGATAGTAGTACCACGGATGAACGTGTGTCGAATGGCCTGCGGCCCGGTGAAACCAGGGGAAATAGGTGGCCACTGAATCGAGGGGTCCGCGAAGGTTGGTGAAGAACGAGGTGAAGAGGACCATCGACACGCAAGCCGCAACGCCCAGGGCCAGGGCCAGGTGGCGAACGTCCCATCCCATTTTCCAAACCCAGGGGGTACGGTCGCGCCACCGGCCCCAGGCCACCGTGGCCGCGCCCGCCAGGCCCATGGCTGCGAGGGTGATGACGAACGTCTCCTTGGTCGCATACATCAGACCCAACGCCGCCCCGGCCAGCGCTGCCCAACCTGGTTTCCTCGTCTGCCAATGGCGCCAGCCGCCCGCCAGCAGCAGCAGGGTGAAACATACCAGCAGCATCTCGTGGATGAAATACCGGCTGTAGAAGACCATCGCCGGGGAAAGCGCCAGCAGGACTGCCGTGGCGGCGGTGGCCCCCGGCCCGAGCGCGTCGCGTAGGAGCCACAGGAGGAGCACGAGCGCCACCCCCGCCGCCACGGTCACCAGGCGAAGCGTGTGCTCGGAGAGATGGTCGAAGTCCGGTTCCCCGCTCAACCAGATGAAAGGCAGGGTCGCATACTGGAGGGCCGGGCCGTGGTACTCATCGGGATTATACCGGTACTCCCCTCGTTCCCACAGCCCCTGCATGAGAATGGCGTTGACCGCCTCGTCATTGTGCATGGGGCGCCGGTCCAACTCGGGCAACCGCAGGCCCAGAGCTGCGCCAGCCGCGATCAGCAGCGTCAACGCCAGCCAGCGATGCAAGGAAGCGCCACGGATCACGATCACACATCAAAGAGGTGCCCAGCGGCGCCATGGGGACGCGCTGGCGGCCTCCACGGAAGCGGCTCGCAGGAACGGGAGCCCGGTTCACTTTGCCGGCAGCCCATACACTTCAACCTCCTGGCAGACGTTGAGTGCGCTGAGGCTGCTGCCCGCCGTGTAGCAACGAACGTACCGGGACACCACACCCTTGCCGTCAAAGGTGCGGCCCTGGTAGGTCTCGAAATACTCCTTGTCCGTTCCGATGCCGAGGCCCGCCGAGTTGTCCACGTCGTTGTTGAAGATGGTCTGCACGTTCTGCGTGAAATCCGGGTCGTCGGCCACCTGGACGATGACGTCGCGGAACGCCTGGAGCCACCGATGGTCGTGCCAGACGACGATCGCATAGATCCTGGCCGGCTCACCCATGTCCACCTGGACCCATTGCTTGCCGCGGCGCATTTCGACGACCTGATCGTCCTCGGGCTCCTTCTTCCCGTCGGTGAGTTGGGCGAGTGAGCCCGTGAAGGGCTTGACGCTGCTGGTGGCCTTCTTCCCGGCGGCCAGGTTGACCACGCCTTTGGGTGCCATGAACGGGGGCCTGGGCTTTTCCGGCGGCGGCTCGACGTTCGGCCCGGACGGCAGGTCGCTGGGCGTGCCTTTGAGAGTGGGGGCCGGCGGCTTGACCGGGAGGGGCGCCAGGTCATCCGCCGCCCGGGCCGCGGGGACGGCCATGGAGTGGGTGAGGGCCAGCGCCGCGACCAGTGCGACCGTCGCGACGAGCGTGCGAACAGGGAATCGATGCTCTTTCATGTGGGTGAATGGACCGGCTCGGTGCCGGGGGGCGGTCTGTTGAATACGACCGCCAAGGTGCACCTCAGGAATCGGCTGTCTAGCAGCGAGTTGCCAAGTGCGGCCAATGAGGCGTCGAATGAGGCCCTCGCGACAGGCCCCCACTCACGGCTCGCGTGCGGCAGAGGCACTTGAGGACCCGAACAGAACGTGGATCGAGCCGGAGCGGGTCCGCCGGCCGTCGGCGTTTGAGGCACGCCCGTCGGGGACGCCGGAAGCGTCAGACGGAGCTCTGTAGCCAGCCTTCCCCTCCGTCCTCACCCCCCTCAAAAGGCTTGGATGCCGAGTTGCTGGCCTGACCCTGGGTGCAGATGAGGCTGCTCGGCGTAACGGATGCGGGCCGCGCGATAGAAGCGGATTGCCCGGGAGCCCGCCCCGGGATCTCTGAGGGGCTTCGATCCGGCGCGAACCGATCCGATCCGCTCCCAGTGTCGAAGGTCCGCGGAAGCCTCGATATCGTAGTCCGTATCGGCGCCGCCGGTGACGGAGACGAGGACGTCCCCTGCTTCCCGCCGGAGTTGGACCCGCGCCGGCCCGCGCTCGCGCTCGTAGGCGATCGTGCTGCCGCTTTGGGTCCACTCGAGGGTGGCGCAGGGCGCGATCCACCGAGGCTGGGAGTGTCGGCACGTCCGCCGGACAGATCGAGGCGAGGGTTGACCAGGCAACAGTGACAAGGATCGCGGTGAAGAGCCCCAACCCGCGACCTTCGGCGACCGGGGAGTGAGCATTGCAGGGAGGCATGATGGAGAATGTGCGGATCATTGCCTGGATTGTGCTGTGGGAACGGACTCGACGAGTCCTACCGCCTCGACGCGAATCGACGGGAGGATAGCCCGCTGGCGGTCCGGTTCCAGCCTCGTGTCCGCCAGGCGCGTCCTACCACCCCGAATCGTCCGGCTGGAACCTTATCATGATCGAAATTGATCCCCAGGGTCAACCCGCCGGCCGGGCGGCGGTCGTCGTGTCCTCCAACGCGGTCGAGGTATCCCATGTGCTGCTCGACGACGACGCGACCAGCCAGCGCCAGATGCTCCCCGCCATGGGAAGAGGCGGCCGACGCCGCCCTCGCCCGCATCGGCCGCCAGGCCGGGTGCCGGGATTTCGACGATGCCGTCACCCGGATCACGCGGGAGGCCGGCGAGGCCGGCGAACGCCTGTTGAACGCCTGTTGAACGCCTTCGCAGCCGCCCACCGTGGTGGCCGGTCTCATCCGATTTCACAATTTCGATGTGCTCGGGACTCAGGAAGGACTTCTTCACCAGCTTCAAACCCTGGGAACGCTCCTGCCCGGATACTCCTTCACTGGCAGGGGACGCGAGGACGGCAAGGATCGAGGCGAACATGTGGCCATCTTCTTGAACGGGCTGTTAGCCCTCAGTTTCTGACCCCCTTGCCCTCGTCGCGGGTGGTGAGGATCCCGGGATGGGTCATCAGTTCGCGGCCGTTCCGGTTGCCGATCACATTATAGAAACCTTCGTCGCCCCAGAACACGAAGCCCGCCAGTTCCGGGAACGTGCTTTCCAGCTTGCGCCACACGTCCAAGCCGTCGCGGGGTGACTCGTTCCGTCCCCGGATGCCCAGTTCGGCCCACCAGATGACCTTGCCGCGGTTCCGCTTCTTTTCCACCGCCCACGCGTACTCATCGAACACCAGGCCGCTGCCGTAGGCGGACTTGCCGATGACATCCACGTAGGCATCGCCCGGGTAGCAGGCCTGCAAGGCCCCGTTCCGCTGGGTGGTGTGGTAGGCCCAGACGATGTTGTCCAGGTCCTTGACGGCTGTGAAATGCCGGTGCACCAGCCGGTACAGCTCGATGATGTTCTCGGCTCCCTGCTTGGCATGCCACTTGTTCTGGTCGTCGCTCTCCACGAAGGGTGTGTACACCACCGCCACCCCTTGGTCCTTCAGCCATTGCAGATTCACCGCCATCCGGTCGAGTTGGGCGTAGAACCGGGTCTTGGCCGGGTTCTCCCCTGGGGCCCGAATGGCCTCGCTGGCACAGGGATCGTTCCAGGCGCCCCCGCAGGGATTGGCCCAGAAAGTGTACACCCCGGGGATCATTCCCTGGTCGTGGATCGCCTTCACTCCCCGGTTCCAAGCCTCGTCGGGGAAGGGGTTGTCCTCGAAGTCATAGGTGATGCAGCCGTAGCGGGGGAGGATTCCGGTGTGGTCTCGAACCTTCCGCACCCAGTTGCTGGGATGAGCCGGGTCGGGGTTCTCATTGTGCACCCAGGTGGCCACCTGCCCGAACAGGTGCTTCCCGTGGCCGAGTCCGCGCAGGGTGGCCAGCAGGTCCTGCGCCGACTGCGCCCGGCCGGCCCAGGGGAGCAGAACCAGGACCAGCCAGCCCAGGACGGCCGCTCCGAGCTTGCGCCCAGACCAGCCGGGGCCCAGGGAGACTGCGGGTGCATTCAACAGTTCGTTGCGTGTGGGCATGGCGTCGAAGGGTTGCCCGGGCCCTGGCTGTCGGGCAATCATCTCCCGCTCGAAAAGGGGTCAGGGGGAGGTCGATCATCGTGCGGTCAACTTCGGGAATCGGAGCTGGTTCCATACGGCGAGCCCGGCAAAGGCGCGCCCGGGCAGATGAATGCAAACAGCAGACAGTTCTGTCTTCCCTGGCGGGTCCCGCCGACTGCGTTGATCGAGATGACGGGCTGCATCCGGATGGACCAACCGAACGGAAGCCGAATCTGCCGTCTTTTCTTCGGGGGCAAGGGCAGGGCTACCGGACCCGGCCAAGGGTGAAAGGCTGGACCGCATCTGGGAGGGCAGGGTGCTGACAGGCAATGGGACCAAACATTGACCGTGGGCCCTTGGATGCACCGTAACCGAAGGCCTTGGCGGCCATTCGGGGGTGCTCCACGAATGCGGTGAAGGGACGGTCGGTATTGGGAGCGGACTCCCCTACTTCACCCGGGCACGGTAGAACTTGCGGGGGGCGCCGACGGCCTGGACGTCGAGGGCGTTGATGATGCCGCTGGGTGAGGATTGGGTGGCGAGGGTGGACCACGGTCCGGTGGCGGTGGGGGCGGACTGGATCTCGTAGACGACCTCTGCCTCGCCCACGAGCGTGAGCTGGGGGCCCTCGGAGAACAGTCGGATACCCAGGGTGGGTCGTTCCGATCCCCCACTGGCCTGCGGCGGCGGGAGATAGAGGTTGTCGAGGAAAGCCGCGTCGAGACCCGCCCCGAAGTTGGGGTCCTTGGTGTAGCGCCAGGTGAAGGTATGCGTGCCGCCACCGAGGTTGAAGGTGACGGTCTGCCAGGGAACTTCCCCGGACCAGCGCTTCACGACCGTCCCATCGATGAGAAACTCAAACACATCCCAGGCCGGCTCGGTGCTGACGCGGACATCGAACGACGCCGTGCCTGTCCCGGTGTTGGTGGTGAGCACGAGACTCGCGCTCTGGCGGCCCGCCAGGAGGGGGGTGCGTGCGGCATAGCCGCCCCGCGGGGGCTCGTTCGTCTGCGTCGTCCATGGCGGAATGCTCTGAACCCAAGGCAGTCGTGAAAAATCTGCGGTCTCGAAATCCTCGGTGAACCGGACGGTTTGGAACCGGGGGGTCAGGCGGAGATTGCGGGTCATCGTGAGGGTCAGGGGATTGTCCGTGGAGACGACGTCACCTTCCCAAGCAACGAAGGCGAAGTCGTCCTGGGGCACGGCGGTCAGAGTTACCCGTGCATTCACCGGGAAGGCCCCGCCCGGGGGGGAGACGGATCCGCCGTTCGCCCCGCTAAGCGTGAGATTGTAGAAGGTCCCGGCCTGACGGGGGGTGAAGACGTACTGGAGCGAAAACTCGCCGGCTGAGGCACCGTAGGCGTCGACCACGACGCGGTACACGCTGTTGCTGCTGACGGCGAGGCTGATCTCGCTCCAGCCGCTGCCGGGGAAGGAGTCGTCATTGCTGAGGATCTCGGTCAGGTTGGTGAGGGAGTCACCTCCATAAACAGCGAGTAGCGTGTCGAAGGAGGAGCCGGAGGTGGTGAGGGCGAGTTGTCCCTCGGTGGGGGCGCGCCACCAGTACCAGACCGAACGGCCGCCATCGTTGCCGGCATGGAGGGGTTCCCCGGCCTCGCGGGTTGCCTGGTCGTTGCGGGCACTGACGACGCCGCCGGTGCCCTCGAGTTGAGCGGAGAGGCTGAAGTAGTCGTTCGTCGGGTTCACGTACCGGACGACGACGCTGTCGGCGATGCTCTGGTTGCCGGCATAGTCCACGGCGATGGCCCGGACGACGTTGGTGCCAGGGGGGAGGGTGACGAGGGCGGACCAGAGCTCCGTGCCGACGGCGTTGGTGAGGGGACCGCCGTTGACCTGGACCAGGACGTTGCTGATGCCGGAATCGAGCGGGAACGGTTCGCGGGCGGAGCCGGAGATGGAGATCAACTCCGAACTGACCAGGGAATCCTGGACTGGGGACTGGATGGCGATGACGGGCGGGCGGGTGTCGGGCGTGCCCCAGATC